>CAZPCE010000136.1:0-7636 GCA_964584915.1 uncultured Arenimonas sp.
ATATATGTATCATTTACGGGAGAGCCTACCATGGCGCTTTATCTGGTGGATCCAGCCCTAGAATTGTCGATTGAATTGCCAGTTTCGGAGCCTGTCGAGAGGGCTTTGGCCATTCAATGGGAGCGTCTACAAGATGGCGTCACAAGGGATAACTTCTGTCGTCGTATGGCTCAACAATTGGAATCGGTCATACCGGATTCCATTGATTGGGACATCAAAGAGCCAACACCGGCACAGATGTCCTATGCGCTCATCATTTCGAAACAATTAGGGATTGCATTGCCATCGGAAGCCGTACGTTATCGCGGTCATATGCATCAATTTTTGGAAGAACACACACCCATCTTGAAGGCACGTAGCGGGACTGTTGGTACTCCGCTGTCGAAATCGTAACTCATTTGTGGCAGTTATGACCGTTGTAACAATGCCTTCAGTCGATAGCCAGCCTGACATCGTCTTGACCGACTGGTCAGTCGTGCGGATATCGGCCGAGAATCAACATTGGGATGTCATTCTGGGTTGGTGCGAGTTGAATCGTTGTGGGCGAGTGACGACGCCTGTGATGGAGTTCGATGGCGAGCGGGGCATTGCGATAACACGCAGTGGTCGCCGTTACCAGCTTGCCGGACCGCCTGGAAAGTGCGATGACGCTTCATATGTCTACCAACAAACGTTTGGGCACATTCCCCATAAGCGTCAGGATATTACGGTGCAATATCTTGCGCAGATTAACCGTCAGGACTTGCCCTAAATCGAAATTATGGTGCTTTATGACAAAAACCATAATTATGGTTCCCACCATAATTCACCATAATTTTGGCGCCAAGCCCTAAAGACGGCTTACCAGGTGGGCAGAAGATCGGGTTCCAGAATCAGTTCGATCTCGTCCTGGTCCACTTGCCGCTGGGCAACGAGTGTTTCCGCAAGCGCGACCACTCGCGGCCAAAAGTTCGGATGGAGTCGGTCAGCTAGTTTTATCGCTTCGTTCATGAATAGGGTATCCATTTCTGCAGGCCATGTACCGTCAGGCTCCATAAAGTCGCCCTTGAAAAATTGCTGCTTATCGCCAGAGGCGTGTTTCATTGCCTGTTGAATAAATGCCGATTCCGTGATTATCGTGCCAGTGGAATCGACAATGTTGTCGGCTTTAAAGAGTAGATATTCAATTGCGAAACCACCCAATGCTATGCGCGAACGCGTGATGGCCGTAATGCTCAAGTTGGATCGCGCTTCGCTGCGAAGAGAGTTGGGAGTAAATACGATGGTGTTCGCATACCGGCCAAAAAGATAGGCAAAGAACACATGGCCGACCTCATGCAACGCCACATAGAAATCATCTTCCATCGTTATTTTTTTCTGAAGCATACTTCTATCCTGGATTCACAATGGAACATACTCAGTAGCGTCAGAAATGATACTGATCGCAAGGGGCGAAATCATTAAGGCTTTAAGTCAGGCGGTACGAGGCCCAAACAAGATCAATGCCGCTCCGACCAAACAAACGCCGGCGCCAATAAAATCCCAGCGGTCGGGACGCATCCCTTCGACAAAAAACATCCAGGCCAGTGATGCGCCGATGTAGATGCCGCCATAGGCAGCATAGGCCCGCCCCGCCATTTCGGTTTCGACGAGGGTTAGCAACCATGCGAAGCAGGCCAGCGAAATCATCCCGGCCAGTGCCAGCCAAGCGCTTCGATCATGTCGAAGCCATGTCCAAAATGCATAGCAGCCACCGATTTCCGCCAGCGCCGCACCGACATAAATAGCGAAAACTTTTGCCGTAACCATATTCATACGCTCCGCTTCAATTATGCCCGTGAGTATTTTTCTTGGCGGCTGATGGTGAGCAGCAGAAAGTACCTGGAGCAATAACCGCGAGCTCTTCAAGAATGACGCATTCCGGTCCCGGTCCGCCCACACAGCGTTGATCGCAGCGTTCAACAAAACCGGCGATGCTTCGTTCGAGTTCCTGCAGCTCACTCAGCTTTTTTCGGACAGCAATCAAATGCTCCTGGGCAAGGTCGCGAACTTCGGTACAAGAACGGTCTTGATCTTGAACCAATGTGGTTAGTAATCGGACTTGTTCAATCGGAAACCCAAACTCGCGACATCGACGGATAAACGTCAATCGTTCGGCGTCACTCGAACCATAAATACGTTGGCTGCCTTCTTGTCGCAACGGTCGTGGCAGTAATCCGATCTGTTCGTAATAGCGAATCGTCGGTGCCGTCGTGCCGGTCAGCTCGGCCAAGGCGCCAATCTTTAAGGATGCAGAAGTCATAAACCGCTTGAACCTCAAGTTACTTGAGGATTTAGCATACCTGCAATCTGTCTCCTGGAGTAGTTCGATGATTGTAGATGACCCCACAACCCACGCTCCCGTTTGTTCTCTGGAAGGCAAGGATTTTCAGGAGCGGATCCTCTGGATTGCGGCTATCAACCGCCAGTATTTGCGGAAAGCACACGAAGACGGGCTGCGGCTTATTCTGGACTATGATCCTGGGGCCAAGAACGATATAGAACAGATGATCGAGCGTGAGCGGATTTGCTGCAGTTTTCTGGGTTTTGATCTTGCAGCCGATGGCGATAGCGTCGTCTTGACCATCGAGGTTCCTACGTCATTGCAGGAACGGGCGGAATCCTTGTTGGAACCGTTTCGGCCCGATTCCAAAGCCGGATCAGGTACAAGTTGCGGCGGTGCTTGCGATACCCCTTCGCCTATAGAAGATGTTGCGGACAACGAACCAACCACCAGCAGACGCTGGTTCGGAGCCAAGGCCTTAACAGCCGCGACGGCAGTCGTCGCGTGCGGTGCCTGTTGTCTGCTTCCGATTGCATTGCCTGCCATCACTCTGTCATCGGCAGGCGGATTACTCGCCTGGATCGGCGGCGCATTCATCTGGGCAAAAGTCGTTGCCATTGCGGCAGTTCTTATCAGTTGGTTTTACGTTTATCGGCAATCGGCCAGAGCGAAAGCCAAACCGGCGAAAGCGACTCTTTGGATGATGAGCGGCGCGACAGTTTTACTAAGCGCTGCATTGTTTTGGCCGAAAATCGAAGCGGCGTTGGTGTCAGTGGTGAATTGTTAGGCGACCAATAGGGCATATTACGCGATAGTGTCATCGAGTTTGCGCCCAACTCGCTTAGAATGGCCGTTATCGGGTCTTGCTTTGAAATACTTTCTTTTAGGTCTTATGCAAACTTCCGGCGTTTCTTTGTTTCAGGGCATCCCTCATCTCCAATCCTCGCTGATGGGATTTTTGTTGATTGCTTCTGCCCCGACTTTCGCGGTGACATCAAATAGTGTCCCCACCGACCATGTCACTGCACAGCTGATCTCCGAACAAACACACATTATCCCAGGTCAACCTGCGACGATTGCCCTTCAAATTATTGCCGTACCGCATTGGCATACCTATTGGCGAAATCCCGGCGATGCTGGATTGCCTACCAGTATCAAATGGACGCTCCCACTTGGCGCCACGATGGGCGATATCCAATGGCCGGCACCACAACGCTTGCCTTATGGCCCATTGACGAATTTTGGGTACGAAGGCGAGGTTTTGCTGATATCGGATTTCAAGTTGCCGGCAGAATATGACCAGCCAAATGTCACGCTGTCCGCGAAAGGCAAATGGTTGGTGTGCAAGGACATCTGTATTCCCGAGTCCGGCGATTTTACGTTGACCCTACCGGTAGTTTTGCCTGGCACGCGCTTAGAATCGGAGCACAATGCGAAAGCGGGGTTCGCTCTAACACGATCACTCCTGCCAATCCGAAAATCAGACTGGCGTATCCATGCGGAGCCGACCAACACCGGCGCCAAAATAACCCTGCATGTTCCTGATGACATTGGAGAACTGGCCGCCGCCTCGTATTTCCCTTACGAAGAAGGCAGCATCGAGCCGAGCAAGCCGCAACCTTTTCGAAGCATGAGCCACAATGTCTACGAACTGGAGGTGCAGAGTGCGGATCAAACCAACCCAACACTGGCAAATCTGAAAGGCGTATTGGTCACCAAGGGCATGGATATGGATGACAAAGTCCAGGTGGTCGAATTTGAAACTCCGGTTCTCATTGGAAATTCGCAAAATACACCATCATCGAGCCTGTCACTTGTTGGCGTAGCAGGCGTAGCCAGCGTTATTTTTCTTTTTCTTTTATTTATAGTTTTCGTACGTCGACGGAACCGCCGTCATTCATGAGAAGTCATCAAACACATCATTGATGCTTATCTTTTACTATTCGCCATTACTGAAAGGCTCCCCCATGATCCGTGCTCTCATCGCCACCCTTGTTCTCGCGTTTACGATTTCAACCTCTGGTGCTGTTTCGGCGGCCGCTTCCGTGGGCCAGCCCGCACCCGCGTTCACCGCCGTTGATAGCAACGGCAAGCCCGTCATGCTTTCCAAATTGCGTGGAAAATTTGTCGTGCTGGAGTGGTTCAATCCCGGCTGCCCATTCACGCAAAAGCATTACAACAGCAACAATATGCAATCACTGCAAAAAAACTACGGCGCGAAGGGCGTGACCTGGCTGTCGGTGAATACGACCTCGGGGCCTGCCGATGCGAAAGCGATTAATGCGTGGGAAAAGAAAATGAAAGCAACTCCGAAAGCAGTCCTGCTGGATTCCGATACCAGCCTGGCGCGCTTATACGGTGCGAAGACAACACCACACCTGTTTGTGATTAATCCGCAAGGGACCGTGATTTATGCAGGTGCTATCGACGACATACGCAGTGCCGATGTAGAAGATATTAAAGGGGCTAAAAATTACGTCAGCACCGCATTGAATGAAGCCCTTGCAGGTAAAGCCGTGACGACGGCTTCAACGCAGCCCTACGGCTGTTCGGTTAAATATAATTAATTGGACAGCATCAAACTACAGCAGAGAAATCAGCCAAAATGCAATGAACCCGGCAAAGAGTACCAGCATGGAATAGGACTTTTCCTCATGCTCATGGGCTTCTATTAAAAGTTCTTCGGTGACCAAATACAAAAGAGCCGCAGCACTAAACGCCAGGGCAATGGCGATGGTGGTGTTAGACGTGCCTGACAAGAAGTAATAACCAAGACCTCCACTGATTAAAATGGTGAGGCTGAGCCCTGCGGTAATACAAAATACCCGCGTACCTTTGATGGTATCCGAGATAAGTGACATGCCCAAAAATAGCATTTCCACCGACAAACCCAGTGCTAACGCAAAACCTACTTTCTGTCCTGCCGCAAAACCTGCACCAATGGTTACTCCATCCAGCGCTGCATCAATAAACACAGTAATGATAAGACCATAATTGATTCGCTGCAGTGCCGCCTGCGACTGACCGCCTGCCTCTAGATGCTCACCCAACATTTTAACGCCATACATAAACAGCACGCCCAACGTAAAGCTGCCGATGAGCATGTAAGGCGGAGCGCCTGCGCTTAGCATTTCGGGAAACACTTCAACCATCATCGCAGCCAGAATGATCCCTGCCGCAAGATGTTGCACCAAAGAAATTAACGCTTTGCCGGGATGCCAAAAGGCAGTGAGTATGCCACCCAGCATCATGACAATTGCGGGCAGTGCTAGCCAAAAATACGTATTACTCATCAAACAGGCACCTCATAGCTGGGTTGATCGACTAAAAAGCGAGTACTCACGTTGCTAAAAATATTCTAAATAAGAAACGCGATAAAGCCTAACAACCCAAACAAGGAACCGACACGTGATGGCTTGTTCGAGTGCCATGTTTGCACGGAGCTCCTTGATTGCTTATTGAGCCTAATGGAACAAGCGACCACTTGGCTTAGTGAGCGCCATGACCTTCAGGTTCTTCCACATGAAACGCCAAATCTTCTGACTGATCGCCTAGTTGCAAGCGCAATATGGCAGAAAATTCGTGCGGCTCTGCAGGAGCAAGACTACTTAAGTACTGTTTTGGATCGCTCTGCGTTGTCTGCAACTCCAGTCGTTCTATCTGGTCATTACCGCGTTCGATAATGACGGTTGCCCGGAGGCCATCGATGACTTGCGATGCCATAAATTGCATCCGCTCTCCCTCCGGCGTGTCGATAATCACAAGAACTCCCTCAGCCAGTTTTCCTTGGACAGTAACCGGAGCTGGCGCATGATGCTGGTGATGGCTTTTTTTGCTGTGATCGACCCTTTCCTCGGTTGAAGCAGAATCGTAGGGGCGTACCCGGATACGCGCTGATGCGAGCGCGGGAACGTGATCGAACAATTCGTGCTCGAACTGGGCGGCAATGGCATCCGCATCTTTCAATGACACGCTTCCGTCCAATGCAACATCGAGCTCGGCATTCAGTCGATGACCAATCCAGCGAGCGCGCACATCAAGTACCTGGCGAATGCCGGGGATATGCTCGGCGGCATGGCGTATTTCGGTAGTAACTTCTGGCTCAACACCATCAAGCATGCGCGTGAAGACCGCTTTGCTCGATTGCCAGACAATGCCAAAAATCGCGATCGTAATGATCAAGCCGATGATGGGATCGGCCAGCGGAAAACCCAGATAGACCCCCAGCGCGCCAATGACCACGGCCAGACTGGTCAATCCATCGGTACGTGCATGGTAGCCATCGGCGATCAACGCAGCACTGTTGATTTTCCTGCCCACGCGGATACGAAAGACCGCAACCACTTCGTTGCCAACAAAGCCAATGAAACCGGCTATCGCAATCCAGCCAAGATTGAGGACTGCTTGCGGATGAATCAGGCGACTGATCGCTTCATAGCCTGCAATGAGAGCACTCACCAGAATGATTATTACGATGGCTACACCCGCCAAATCCTCAACTCGACCGTAGCCGTAAGTGAAGCGCAGGCTAGGTTTGCGACGCGCTAGCATGAAGGCAATCCACAGCGGGACGGCCGTTACGGCATCGCCTACGTTATGAATCATATCGGCCAGAAGGGCGACACTGCCCGTGGCCAATACCACGACAAATTGAAAGGCGGCGGTGATTGCCAAGATTGCAAACGACCATTTGATTGCCCAAATGCCTTGCGTGGTGGTGGCAATGGTGGGGTCGATGATGCCGTGGGTGTGGCCATGCCCCTTATCGGGAGATGCCCCATGCCCAGAATGTGCACCCCTGGTGAGCACATTCTCCGATTCGCCGAAACCTAACCAAGTCAGGGTGGCGCGCAATAGTGAGGGCTTGTTCATAGGTATTTGGTTATCTGTTTGAATTGCGCGACGGAATCGTGATCTTTGCGCGGAGAGGAGGTAGTCACGTTGGCGAGACAATGGTCGATATGGTCATGAATAAGGGTCTTCTTGGCTTGTACTACGGCACTTTCAATCGCCTGCAATTGCTGCGCAATATCCAGACAAGACCGCTCGCTTTGAATCATTTCGATAACTGCCTTGAGATGACCCTCCACCCGTTTCAGACGTTTGACGATATTCGGATGAGAAGCATGCGTTTCCATAGATTCAATATCCTATCCTAGGGGATACGATATTCGCATACTTCTTGCATCTAATGGGGCCTGCTTGTCCATTTCCCGGATATGCATCACCGACATGGTCATTGATTTATTGGTCATTGGCACTTGATTATGCCGTTCGCGCCTCAATTTAAGTGATGAGATTCATCTTCGGGAAAACCTATGCAGTCAAAAGATC
>CAZPCE010000137.1:0-6678 GCA_964584915.1 uncultured Arenimonas sp.
GCACATTGTCTTTATAACGTGCATTGGGAATTTTCCCGCTGATGCTGCCGGTAAATGCCGGCCAACCCAGCCGTTGCGACAAACTGGCCATATCAAGTTTATCCATGCTCATGCCGAGTTCGAACCGGGTGCCCAGATCGCCACTGGGCGGCTGCCAGCGGAAATGGTCGACGCGGATAATGCCTTCGAGTGCCTTGATATTGGTGGCCTGGCTCAATTTCAAACTGCCTTTCGCACTGTCGAATGCGAATTTCGCCTTGCCCAAACCGATGCCGTACATGGCGGCATTTTCCCAGGTAAATGCGCTTTGCACATTGGCTGCCTGGCGGCTCCAGCGCACGTCGCCATTTACACCGGCAAAGGTAAAACGCGCCTTGTCGTCGATCGCGTTTATCGAATCGAGTTTAACGTCCAGTTGATCAAGCTGTTTGTCGCGTAACGCTATTTTCGCCTGCGTGCCGCCGGCCAGGATCAAATTCGGAAATCCGGCGGGTGCCAGAAATCCCGACAAATACCGATCACGCGCCGTCGCCAGATCCGGCAAATTCAGATCGAGATTCAAATCGGCAAGCTCGCCTTTTGCGTTCAAGCCGGCATTGCCTTCGAAATTCAATACATTGGGATCCTGCCAGCTGACGACGGGAATCATCCAGTTGGCTGTGCCCTGTTTTTGCATCTGCACTTCGATTTCCACCGGCGTTTTCGGAAACAACACGTACAGACCCTGCGCCAGAAATTCGCCGCCTTGCGCGGTGTAGCGCGTTTGAATCGCGGTTTGTTTGCCTACTTCGCGATAATCCAGCCGCAGCCTGCCCCTCATCGCGGCGGCGGCTAACCAACCGTCCGGGGTTTCCAGACCGACATCCGCAAGCTGCAAATCGGTAATCACCTGAAACGGCGCTTTTTTCGGTGTGAGCACATCAATTCGGCCACTGATATTGCCGCTAGTCCATTTGCCTTCCTGCCAAAGCCCGGCAAGATAGGCCTTTAACCATGCCACCGGTATTTTCTGCAATTCGATTCGCGATAAATCCGGCGAAGCCACCGAATTTTCATAGCGGATTTTTTTATCGTTGATCCGTAAATCCACCGAAGTACCGGCCGGCGAATAATCCAGCGCCAGCGGATAGGCCGGACTCCCGTTTCCACGTACCTTTCCAACGCATTGCCAGCCGGCATTCGTGGTGCGAACAAGCGGGCACTGCCAATCAATGTTTTTTTCCCGGTATGAGATCAGCGGAAAATCGAGCGTCGCGGCGCGAATGCGCAGCTCGCCCCGATTGGAGTCTCTGGGCCAAGACAAATCAACCTCTACATTCTGCAGCGTTCCGACACCGGCCTTGATTTTGGCGATTTTCATCTTCATCACTTCGGCATTCGCAACGCCGGCTCCCAGCAATAAAAAAAGCGGCAGGGTCTTGATGATGAGCTTGAATGCTTGCATGCTGCCTAGCATAGTGGTTTTTGGACAAACAATTAATGAATAGAAGCACTTTGCCGAGAATATTGCTGATTGAAGACAACCCGATCAGCCGTGAATTTCTCCACGAGGCATTGCTGCCGCTCGCGATAGAGATAGACGTTGCAGCGACTTTATCGTCAGCTCTTTTGCTGGCACGTGAGAACAGGCACGCCCTGTTTTTATGCGATGTCCATTTGCCGGATGGCGGACCAGACTGGATTTTCGAGAAACTGAAACATCTGCAAAGTGACACTACAATGGTCGCGATCACTGCCGATACCAGTATCGAAGTGAAAGAAGCCCTGCTTGATATCGGCTACATCGAAGTCTGGGATAAACCGATTACGATGGCGGCTTTGCAAGGCAATGTTGCGCGCCAGCTCGGAATAAGCACCGAAAGCGAACAGCATGAAGGTGAGGCCCTGCTCTGGGACGAAGCATCAGCCTTGCGCGCCGTTGGCAACAACGAAAAAACGCTGAAGGCACTCAGAAACATGTTTCTGGCCGAATTGTCCAATAACATCAGGACAATCGAACAAGCCCGCATCGACAACGATCACCGGAAGCTGAAGGCCGAGTGCCACAAATTATTGGCGGGCTGTGGTTTTGTCGGGGCCGCACGATTATCCCGTGCCATCAAGCGACTGTCCGAAAATCCGCACAATGCCCGACACGTGGAAGCACTGAAGGAACAAGCGGAAAAATGCCTTGCAGAGGATTAAGTGGTCTTGCCTACCCGGGCCAATTCGCTCAGCAAACCCCAGGATTTCAATTCGACATTGCCTAATTGCTCCTTGATCAGACCACGCAATGCACCACGCAATTCGTGAAGCTGGTCATTCACCGGCATTTGATCGTTGGCTAAAGCAATCAAGGCCGCGCCGCTCACGCAGCCTGCGCTATGCCGGTTATCCCGGACGGGCCCGTGCTCGATGTCGATGCGATAACGCGCCGCCGGGTCACAGGCCTGCCCGTCATGTGTGATGTCGAATGCGAACCCGACGCCAATCGCCTGCAGCAAATCGCGTTCAAAACGACGCAGTGTCCAAGCCAGCGATTCCTGAGTGGCCAAACGGTTCCTGGTTTCCAGATAAAGCTCGAATACATCCTGGGCAGCATCCTGCCGTGGCAGCAGTTTGAGCAACAACTCGTGGATATAAAACGTTGAGAGCAGATAATCACCTTGAAGCCGCGGTGCGACATCCAGCGTTTCCACCTGTTGCATGCTCGCCATTTCGCCCTTCAACTGGTAATCGAGACGAACATATTGCATCGGCTGCAAAGCCGCACGTTGATTATGTTTTTTGGCACCGGTCATTCCCCGCGCCACCAACGCAAGCCGACCGTAGTCGCGCGTCAGGACTTCGACGATAAAACTGGTTTCGCGCCAAGCGCGTGCGTGCAGGACAAAGGCCGGTTGACCTTGTATGCGCATGACTAATCGAGGTAACCGAAACGCCGCAATGCGGCCTCGTCATCCGACCAACCTTCGCGGACGCGGCACCAGGTTTCCAGGAACACCTTGCGGCCAAACAGCTTTTCCATTCCCACGCGCGCGGCGGTGGAAATCGCTTTCATCCTTTCGCCGCCGTTGCCGATCACGATCGGTTTCTGGCTTTCACGCTCGACCCAGACTACGGCTGAAATACGCAGCATCTGGCCGTCTTCCTCGAATTTTTCGATTTCGACCGTCGTTGAATACGGCAATTCTTCGCCGAGTCGCGTCATCAACTGCTCGCGTACCAATTCACCGGCAAGAAAACGTTCGCTCTTGTCGGTGATTTCATCTTCGCCGTAATGCGCTTCGGATTCGGGCATCAGGCCGATCAATGTTTTGACCAATGCTTCGGTGCCTTTGTTTTTAAGCGCAGACAAAGGATGCACCGCGGTGAATTCATACTCTGCCGTGATTTTCGCGATGAAAGGCAGCAGGCTGTTTTTATCAGTGACCTTATCGACTTTGTTGACGACCAATATGCAGGGCACCCTGCTTTCTTTCAGGGCCGACATGGCCAGCGAATCGTCTTCCGTCCAGCGCCCTGCTTCGATAACCAGGACTGCGGCATCAACATCGCTGACCGCGCCGCGCGCGGCGCGATTCATGTAGCGGTTCATTGCGCGGGTTTGTCGACCATGGATACCCGGCGTATCCACCAGCATCAACTGGCCATTAGCAAAGGTGGCGATACCCAGCAAACGGTGACGCGTCGTCTGAGCTTTCGGCGACACGATACTTATTTTCGCACCGACCAAGGCGTTCACGAGTGTCGATTTACCGACATTCGGACGGCCGATTACGGCAATGGTGCCGGCGCGGTAGCTCGGGGAGGAAAGGTCGGAATTCATTGTTTTAGCGTTTCCAGTTTGAGCATGATTTTTTCCGCAGCGGCCATTTCGGCCAGACGCAGCGAACTGCCTTCCGCCTGTTCCTGCAATTGCGGTTCCGGAATACTGCAACTGACGATGAAAATACGGGCGTGGTCTTCGCCGCGGCTCTCCATCAATTGGTAATCGGGCCGCGCCAGTTGTTTGGATTGCAGCCATTCCTGCAGGCGGGTTTTTGCGTCTTTTTCGATCTTGCCGGGCTGGATATCCCTGATTTGCTGCTCAAACCAGGGCAATATTGCCCCACGGCAGGTTTCAAAATCGGAATCAAGGTAAATCGCTGCAACGATGGCTTCGAGCGTGTCGGCCAAAATGGAATCACGGCGATGGCCGCCGGTTTTCATTTCGCCACTTCCGAGTTCTATCTTTTCGCCGATATCAAGCTGGCGGGCAATCGTCGCCAACGAGGATTCCCTGACCAAATTGGCGCGCGCCCTTGTCAGGGCGCCTTCATCAGCTTTTGGCCAATGAGAGAAAAGTGATTCCGCCACCATCAAGTTGACGAGCGAATCACCGAGAAATTCCAGTCGTTCATTATGTGGAGCACCCGCGCTACGGTGGCGTAAAGCCTGATGCAGCAGCGCGGGTTGTTTGAAGCTGTAACCGATACTTTTACTCAACACCCGTGCCGCCACCCGTCATCGGCTCAGTAAAATCGAACTTCGCGACAAAGTCGAGATTGTAGATCAATGGCCTGCGAACTTCATAGGCGATATTGATGGACTTTACGTCGCCCACTTTTATCAACTTCACATTTTTGACAGTGTCGATGCTGCTCACATAACTGATGTTGAAACGACGATCGAGCTTATTGCGCATATCCTGAACGCTCGCATTCGGCGCATCCGACTCATGGCATGCGGCTTTGAGATCGGTCACGGCACTGTAATACTCCGCGTAGACGGGGAACAGCTTGAATCCAACGAAAGCAAAAACGCCGACTACAGCCATTACCATTACAAAACCCAGCAGCGTAATGCCGCGTTGCTTACCCATAGCTTGAATTTGCATAAACTCCCCTCCCGTGATGTTACTCAATAGTATCGCCAATTCGTGAATAATCGAAGCCGTCCTTGCAGCCCTTGAGCATACTCTGGCAGTTCAGCCAGATAAACATGGCACGGCCTACGAGATTTTCCTCGGGTACGAAGCCCCATTCACGGCCATCGGAGCTGTTGTTGCGGTTGTCGCCCATCATGAAATAGTGGCCCGGGGGTACCTTCCAGGTGCCGTTTTTGGTGATATTACCGTTCGGGATTTCCTGCATGATGTGTGGCTTGCCGGGCAGGTTTTCGATCAACTGGTAGTCCACGGTCGGGGCGTATTCCACCTGGACGCCGTTGATGCTGACCCGGTTATCGACCACGGTGATTTCATCGCCGGGCAAGCCGATAAGCCTTTTGATGTAATCCACACCGATGCTCGGATCATCCGGCCCCATGCCTGGGTAGCGAAAAACGACTACGTCGCCACGCTTGGGGTTGCCAATCTCGATCACTTTCTTGTTCAACACCGGCAAACGGATGCCGTAGTTGTATTTGTTGACCAGGATGAAATCACCGACCATCAGGTTGGGTTCCATCGAACCCGACGGAATCCTGAAAGGTTCGGCAATGAAAGAACGCAAAGCCAGCACGCCGAAAAGCACCGGAAACAGGGATTTGGCGTAATCCACCAATACCGGATCCGCCACTTCCTCACCTTCTTTTTGCATCAGCTTGCGGCTTTTGGCAAAAAACAGGCTGTCGATCAGCCAGATGAAACCGCTAAGCAAGGTCAGGATCGTCAATAACAGAGCAAAATCAAATTTCACGTTTTATCCTTTTGGAACCAATTAATTAGTTGTTATCCATTTTCAACACGGCGAGGAAAGCTTCCTGCGGGATTTCCACGCGACCGACCTGCTTCATACGTTTCTTGCCTTCTTTTTGTTTCTCGAGCAGCTTCTTTTTACGTGTCGCATCGCCGCCATAACATTTTGCCAATACGTTTTTACGCATCGCTTTTACGGTAGAACGTGAAATGATCTGGGCACCAATCGCGGCCTGGATCGCTACATCGAACATTTGCCTCGGGATTAGTTCCCGCATTTTTTCGCATAGCTCGCGGCCGCGCCGGTCGGCATGGCTGCGATGCACGATGCTGGACAGCGCATCCACCCGGTCACCGTTGATCAGGGTATCAAGCAACACGAACGGACCGGCTTCGAAACGCAGGAAATGGTAATCCAGCGAAGCATAGCCGCGAGATACCGATTTCAGGCGATCGAAGAAATCCAGCACCACCTCGGCCATCGGCATTTCATAGGAAATTTGTACCTGGCTGCCCAGATACTGGATGCCGATCTGCGAGCCGCGTTTTTCTTCGCACAGCTTGATCACATTGCCGACGTAGTCCGGCGGTGTCAGGATATTGGCACGAATAATGGGCTCGCGAATTTCCTTCACCAGCGTGGTTGGCGGCAATTTCGCCGGATTGTCCATCGGAATGACACTTCCGTCGGTCTTCAACACTTCGTAAATGACGGTTGGTGCGGTCGTGATCAGGTTCAGATCGTATTCGCGCTCCAGCCTTTCCTGCACGATTTCCATGTGAAGCATGCCCAGGAATCCGCAGCGGAAGCCGAATCCCATGGCTTCCGAACTTTCGGGTTCGAATTGCATGGCGGCATCGTTCAATTTCAGTTTTTCGAGAGCAACGCGCAAGTCCGGATAATCATCGGCATCGACCGGAAACAGTCCGGCGAATACACGTGGCTGCACGGTTTGGAATCCCGGCAAGGGCTTTTCGGCGGGATCGGAAGCGGAGGTCAGCGTGTCGCCGACCGGCGC
>CAZPCE010000137.1:6688-7524 GCA_964584915.1 uncultured Arenimonas sp.
AAGCGGTAATCCAGCCCACTTCGCCGGCGGCCAGTTTCGCCAAGGGCTTGCGCTTCGGCGTAAACACGCCGACTGAGTCGATCAAATGCGTACGACCGGTCGACATGACGAGCATTTTCGCGCCCGGCACCAGTTCGCCCTGCATCACGCGCACAAGCGAAACCACTCCGAGGTAATTATCGAACCAGGAATCGATGATCAAGGCCTGCAGCTTGTCGGTATCACGCGGCTTCGGCGGCGGAATGCGTTCGACGATCGCTTCCAGCACCAGATCGATATTCAAACCGGTTTTCGCACTGATCGAAACCGCTTCTTCGGCATCGATGCCAATGACGGCTTCGATTTCTTTTTTCACTTTTTCGATATCGGCGGTCGGCAAATCGATTTTGTTCAGGATGGGAATCACTTCCAGGCCCTGTTCAACCGCGGTGTAGCAGTTGGCAACCGATTGGGCTTCGACGCCCTGCGCCGCGTCAACCACAAGCAAAGCGCCTTCGCAGGCAGCCAGCGAACGGGAAACTTCATAACTGAAATCGACGTGGCCCGGGGTATCAATGAAATTGAGCTGATAAATCTGGCCGTTCTTTGCCTTGTAGGGCAAGGAAACCGATTGCGCCTTGATGGTAATGCCGCGTTCGCGCTCGATCGGGTTCGAATCGAGGACCTGGGCTTCCATCTCGCGTGCTTCCAGGCCTCCGCAGAGCTGGATAATGCGGTCGGCCAGGGTAGATTTGCCGTGATCAACGTGGGCAATGATGGAAAAATTACGAATATGCTGCATGTGGCCGGCGATGCCGTCTTTTGGTGAGGATTAACGCGCCATTATCTCATAGCCG
>CAZPCE010000138.1:0-1455 GCA_964584915.1 uncultured Arenimonas sp.
GCACCGCGAATACAGCATGACGGTTCGACCGAGCCCGCCGGACAAAACACGGCAATGGCCGACGGCGGCGTGTTGAATCTGGAATCCGGATTTTCCTATCCTGTCATCCAGGCACTGATGCGCAAAGGCCATAAAATAGAATTTGCCGACGGACCTTACGGCGGTTACCAAGCCATTATGCGCGACCCGGAAACCGGTGTTTATGCCGGTGCCAGTGAAAGTCGGAAAGACGGACAAGCGGCAGGTTATTAGCGGCATCTGACAAAGGAAATATCTTACAACGCTTCAATATCCAGAGAGTCCGATGAAAGAGCCCACAAAAAATATATTGGGATATGGCGCCATACTTGCTGCTGGATTGCTGCTTGGATCGGCGATCGTTGGCGGGACTTTTCCCCGCCATGTTGAATACGACACCTCTTTATTCAGTAATTCCACACAAAACGGCATCAACAAAAGCCTTTATCGCCATGCCGGAAAACTGCAAAGCTCAGGCAATGCGCGTGATTTGGCAGTATCGGCTTTTTTCCTCGACAACTATCAGCCGACACGACAGGTCGATTCTCCGGCTTCCGTCGAAAATGTTGAACAACTAAGGCAAGCAATAGCAAGCAGCCCGAATGATGCGGACCTGGCCTGGCTGGAAGCGACTGATTGTGCGCGATTGTTCAAGGCTTGCGATAAGCAAAATGCCATTCGCCGACTGAACAGGATAGAGCCCGATAATCTTGCGGTTCATTTGCTTGAATTTAATCAGGCTTCCATAAACCACGATGACGATGTCCGGGACATGGCCTTGAACGCCATGGCGAATAGTCGCTATTCCGATATCCATTATTTTTCGTTGGGAGGTCTCTATTACGATGCATTACGCAACTGGAACAGCCCGGTTACATTAAAGGCCTCCGAGTTCTTTCAGGATGATACCGACCAAACACCGGTAACTATCGAAGAACAACGCAAGATGATCGCCATCGGCTATTCCGCGGCTTCCGCCATACCTGCATTGCAGTTTGTTTCCGACTTCTGCAAAAAAACAGACTTGAACCAGGAACAATTGCAAAACTGCAAAAGCGTAGCCCGCCTGATGACGACGGATAAAACCATTGTGGTACACCGCATCGGACTTCGCATAGGTATCGCTGTTTTCAAACACAGTCCGGAAGCGGAACAATGGCGTGCTGCATACCTTCAGAGCCATTGGTTATCCAGCCAGTATGCCGTGCCATCCAAACACCATTCTGGACGAGATTCATTCAAGGCATGGCCGAATATGGACGAGTTTTCCACAATGAAACAAAAGCTGGCGGCCGAGGGTATTCCGCTGTCTCCGCCCGCAGACTGGATGCCCGACAGCGAAGAAATACGGAAGCTGCTGGTAGTACCCATAGTCTCCAATCCATAACAACGAGACTTGCATGATCAACAACGACCTCGATTTTGAAGGCTATCGAA
>CAZPCE010000138.1:1465-1872 GCA_964584915.1 uncultured Arenimonas sp.
CAGACACGGGTGCAGATTCCGGATTTTCTGCAATTACCGGCTGCCGAGCGTTTGCGTTCGTGTCTGCAAAACGAAGTGCCGTGGTCACTGGCCGAACGCAGTGACGGAACACCGAAGACCATCGCTGCCGACGAGTATGCGGTGCTGGATTCACAGGCACGCGCGGCAATACTGCAAAAAGCCTACGTACGCGCGAAAACCGAATTCCAGTTTTGCTATGAAAGCTACATGATGGTGAAGGCAGCCAAGGAAGGCCGCGACCCGGGTTTGATATTGCATGCGATTCTTGAATTTCTTAACTCCGAAGAGTTCATCGGCTTCGCCCGCTGGCTGGCGAATGATCCGAGGATCAGCCATGCCAGTGCCCAGGCAACCCGTTACCGGCCAGGACATTTTCTGACCCGTCA
>CAZPCE010000138.1:1882-7509 GCA_964584915.1 uncultured Arenimonas sp.
GAGTGCCGGTCCGGAGACTATTCCGGTACTGGAAAGGAAAAAACCGATGATCGCGCCTATGCCTACGTGATCAACCTGACGAAAAACTGGCAAGCCGACTGGGGTGGTTTGCTTCAGTTCGAAAATGATCAGGGCGATGTAACCCAAACCTTCGTTCCGCACTGGAATTCGCTATCGTTGTTCAAGGTGCCACAATCGCATACCGTCAGCCTGGTAGCGCCTTACGCCACGGAAGATCGATTGGCGATTACGGGATGGCTGTTGAGACCGATGTAGGAGCGTCCTTTAGGCGCGACAGATCTGGCGGGATTTGTCGCGCCTAAAGGACGCTCCTACGGGAGATTGTGCCGCGGCAGTTTCAAATAATACTGCCGCTTCGTCTCCGGTAATTTCTCGATCGCATAACGCAGCATCGTGCGGGGCATGCGTGTGGCGTGTTCATCGAGGAATGCGAGCAAGGCCGGCATGTTGCCGCGCCCACCCATTTCCCTCAGCATCCAGCCGACGGCTTTGTGCATGAGGTCTTCCTTGTCGTTCAACAGTAGCGCAGCGAGCTTGACGATGTCGCTTGTTTCGCCCTGCTTGATGAAATGAAAAGTCGCCAGCACGGCGATGCGGCGTTCCCAGAGGTTTTTCGATTTCACCAGTCGCGACAAGGGCGCGCGCGAGCGATCAAAGAGATAAGCCCCGACGATATCGCTGGCCGAGCTATCGACCAGATCCCAGTTGTTCACGTATCGGGTATTCGCGAGATAGGCGTCGTAGAGGGTTTTGCGTAGCGCTGGATCGCCTTTTTTGAATGAACGCGACAGGTGCAACAACGACAGTAAACGCAATTCGTGCCAAGGGCTTTTCAGCAATTTCAATTGCTCGGAAACCGGCAAGCGACAGTCGCGCAAAACGCTTCGGGTTTGCGGCACGGAAACGCCCAGGAACTTGTCGCCTTCGCCGTATTGCCCTGGGCCGGTTTTGAAAAACCAGGCATTGCTGGCGGCGCGCTCTGCGGTAGCCAATGCCTTCATGGCTTGGGTTGCTTCGGCGGCGGTGGTGATTTCTGTTTTCATGATCGCTGGGGAAATCTTACATTCCGCGAAAACGGGATTGAAACGCCGAGCTGATCGGCAATATGTCCTTGCGATCCTTCAAGTGCAACTCGTAGTGACCAAGTTCGTCTTTTCGCACGCGATCAATCGCCGATACCCGCACGACAACGCTGCGATGCACTTGCCAGAAAATATCGGGATCGAGGCTCGCGATCAAATCCTTGAGCGGTGTGCGGATTACCGCTTCATCGGCATGGGTGACGACACGGATGTATTTATCTTGTGCCTGGAAGAACAATACGTCATCGATCGAAAACATCTTCACGGTATCGCCCACGCTGGCGGTGACCCATTTGATCGATTTTCCCGCAACGCCGTCGCGCAGCTTTGTTTGCAGCGCATCGATCAATCCGGAAATATCCGGTGAAGATTGTTTATCGAGCCGTTCGCGAACACGATCAATCGCCTGCTGCAGTCGCTCGGGCTTGATCGGTTTCAACAGATAGTCGACGGCTCCGGTTTCAAAAGCTTTTACGGCGTATTCGTCATAGGCCGTGGTGAAAATTATCTGCGTACTTGCCGACGCTGCGCGTGCCACTTCGAGGCCACTCAAGCCAGGCATGCGAATATCGAGCAAGGCAAGAGCCGGCTGAAACTGCTGCATGGCTTCCAGTGCCGACAAGCCATCTTCGCAAACAGCCACGACCTGAATTTCGGGCATCCGTTCCTGCAGCATTTTCTGCAAGGCCTCGCGCTGCGGTTGTTCGTCTTCCGCGATCAGTACCGTGATGGGCGTCATGCGTTGGTGTGGCTCAATGGCAATTCAATGCTCGCGATTGTGCCAGCTTCCGGCAGCGCTGCAATCACCAGTCCGGCGGAATCACCGAATCGCGATTTCAATTGCTCTCGAATATTCGCCAGGCCGAGACCGCCACCCAGGCCCGATTTCAAGCCGATGCCATCGTCACTTACGCTGACTCGCAAACGATCGGCCGATGGCTTGTCGACACTGATCACGATGCGCCCATTGCCGGACTTTGTTTCCAGCCCGTGCTTGATGGCGTTTTCAACCAGGGAAATAAGCATCAGCGGCGGGAAATCCAGATCACGGTATTCGGCCAATGTCCGGATTTCGAAGCTCAGCCGCGCGCCCATTCGCACCTGCATCAAGATGAGATAGCTGCTGCAAATATCCAGTTGCTGCCCGAGCGTCGATACCAGCCCGCCCTGCTGTTCACGCAGTTTGGGAATGGTGGCGCGCAAGTGATCGACCAGTGCGTCCAGCGTCGTTTCGGCGCGATCGGGATCCTGTTTTATCAGCGAACGCAATGAAGCCAGGGTATTGAAAAGGAAGTGCGGTTCGATCTGTGCCTGCAACACGCCGAGCCGCAAATCGCTTTCGTCTTTCTGCAAACGCATCGAATTCAATTCACGCTTGTGCCGGCTTTCCGACAAACGTCGTTGTTCGCTGAAATAGGCGCGCAAAGCCAAACCGCCGCCCAATGCGCCGTAGGCCATCACGAGGAAAAGAAGATTGGTGGCGACTACCCAGGGGGCACGCGCGATTTTGCGAACGTCCTGGGTTGCCGTCACTTTGGTGAGATTGATGTTGCCGGCGGTCTTTTCCGATTGCTTCGAATTGATATTGACGACTTGGTTACCCAGATAGGGGGCCGTGGTTTTTTGCATGTAGGCGGACGACCACTGGTCGGCAAAATAACTCGCGACGACGCCGAGCAGGACGGCAAGTACCACTCCGCGCCGCTCGTTGGATATCGTGAAGCGGCGATGCCGGACCCAGGTGGCAAAAGCCGGACCGGCCGTTGCCATTACCATGAATGCCAGAAAGAAATGGGTGCCGGTCAACAAACCCAACTCGTATTTCTGCGTCATGACGCCGAATCCGATGCCGACCGGCAGTGCGAATATACCAATAACGATACCGAATAGCAGGCTGCGTTTTTTCAGCCACGGCAGGCTGAATACCGGATAGTTGCGATAGGCGGTTATGCTGGAACTACCGCCTACGACGACATCGTCCGGTAGCGCCTGGTTGAGTTGCAGGGAATCAGGGCTCATTTCAATCCGGTATCAAATGCGGTTCTGCAAGGCCAACGCTACCAGCAAAATCGCAACAGGCAAAACAATCAGCGCGGGCAGCGACAGAACGGCAAAACGATGGCCAAAGTTCAATGTCCAGCCAAATGCCGGTGTTGCCTTGGGCACGATCGCGCGGGAATCCTTCTTGCTGAAGTAAATGCCGAACAAACCCATACGCGACCAGTTGTTCGGATTTTGCCATTCCTGCTGATTCAGTACATTTGTATTCATGTGAGTTCCTTATTTTTTCTTCGCCGGCGTAACGTGGCCGGCTTGCAACAATTTCAGGCTTTGGACATTTCCGGCGCCATCGCGCTCGAAATGGATTTCGATACCATAGGCTTCTGCGGCGAATTGATCTTTAGCCGTCTGTTCGATTTCAAAAGCGCCCTGCCCGGTGGCTTGCGCCATCAGGCCGCCTTTTTCGACGAATACCTTGAGGTCGAAATTGGGTCCCAGTCCGTACACGCCGGCATAGGATTGCAATTGTTCCGCGCTTGGTTTTTGCAATGATGGTTTCGCCGTTGAACCGGCCTCGACTTTCTTGAGCGGGAAAGCCGCTCCGCTTTGGAGGAACAACAAGGCATAGCTGCCGTCGGATTTCTTCTGGGTTCTGATGGTGGCGTCGAATTCCAGCGGGTAGAAATCGCCCGCGCTGTCATAGCCCATTTCGTAAACGGCCTGGCCAGTGGCCTGCGAGTAAAGACGACCGTCCTTGCTGGTCAACGTCATTTTCATGCCCGGAACGAAATCGTATTCGCCGACAATGGCCTTGAGCAGCTCGGCATCGGGCTGTTTTGCTTTGCGGGCCTTTCCAAGCGGCAAGCGCTTATCCAGCAAATGATTGCCGAGACTGCCCAAGCCGCCGACCGAGGTTAATGCGGTATCGCTCAAGATCACGACGCCATTCTTTTTTTCAAGATCGAACGCTACAAACGCCGAGAAACCGCCGGTGCCGCCTTCATGCAAATACACCTGATGCGCATCGAGCGGCGCGAGCATCCAGTTCATCGCCATCTTGTTATTGGTTTCGGTTTTGATTTCCTGCTGTGTCAATTTCAATGCGGGCGAGATGCTCGACTGGGTATTCCCGAGTTCGGCCTGTACATAATTCACCATGTCGTCCAGCGTGGCCCGCACCCCGCCAACACCGGCGGCATTGGTTTTGAATGTCCAGGCCGACGTCTTTTTATTGTTGGGCGTATGGCCTTGCGCGGGCGTCACCTCTTTCGGCTTCTGGTTGATGTAACTGTGATTCATGCCGGTCGGCGCAAACAACTTCTCACGCAAAAGGCTTTCAAAATCGGTGTTGGCACGTTTGGCAATCACGCTGGTCAGCAACATCATGGCGTAGTTCGAATATTCGAACTGGCTGCCGGGAGCGCGCTGCAACTTCGCACTGGACAAGGTCTTCAACAAGGAAGCTTCATCCACATTGGCGTAAGGGTTTTCCATATTCGGCGCTGCGCCAAAATCCGGAACGACCGGCAAGCCGGATGTATGAGTCACCAGATGTTTGATCAAAATAGGTTTGCCTTCGAAATCGGGAACGACCGTTCCTTTCGGCAAATAATTGCTCAGCGGATCTTCAAGCGATGCCTTGCCTTGCAGAATCAGATCGGCCAGCAGGGCCGAGGTCATCGTCTTGGTGACCGAACCGATTTCAAACGCGGTCTTCGGTGAAACGCGATCCAGGTTTTTCGGATCGGCACAGACATAGGCGCGGGAAACGGTTTGATCGATGACGGCTACCGCAAAACAGGCACCGGTGCGATCACCCAGTAAACGCTGCTCGACGACGCCCTTCAGTTCGGCGTCCGTCATGGCGGCGGCTTGCCCGCAAGCCAGTGCAATCGCGATACCGAGAATATGTTGTGAATATTTCATGCCAAGTCTCCAGTTCAGGTGTACGCACCTTAGCCAGACCCAAGACTACGTGCCGGGCTTTGCGATGAATAGCCCGTTTTTGCGGACGAACCGGCCGTTTGGCCCATTATTCGGCAATCATGGGCAAAAAATATTGATCGCTCTTTCCCCGAATGGGACAAATCGCTTTTCATTCAACTATTTGTCGGTCGCAAGGGTTTCCGGAAACACGGGATTCTTGAATTTTTTAACTGCCGATCCTTTAGAATAGGCCGGTCCTTATTGATGAGTTTGCAATGACCGATTCTGTCCGCCCCGCTTTCCATGGTTTTGAACAAATCCCGCTGCGCGAGTACGCCGAAAAGGCCTATCTCGATTATTCGATGTACGTGGTACTCGATCGCGCCCTGCCGTTTATCGGCGACGGGCTGAAACCGGTACAGCGCCGCATTATCTACGCGATGAGCGAACTGGGTTTGAATGCCGGCGCGAAACCGAAAAAATCGGCACGCACCATCGGTGACGTGATCGGTAAATTCCATCCGCATGGCGACAGCGCCTGCTACGGTGCACTGGTGTTGATGGCGCAGCCGTTTTCGTATCGCTACCCGCTGATCG
>CAZPCE010000139.1:0-7392 GCA_964584915.1 uncultured Arenimonas sp.
CACTTCATTCAAAGCAGGCTCCGGTGCGGCTTACGGCGGAAGGTTTCAGCGTCAATAGTCTGGTCTTTTCCGGCGATGGCGAAAGCGTGTATTTCCTGAGCGCCAAATCGGGCTCGATGCAATTGTGGAAGCAATCGCTTGCTGGCGGCGAAGCTGTCCAACTGTCGAATTATCCGCTCGATATCGGCAGCTATAAAATTTCGCCCGACGGAAATTCGGTCGCTTTCAATCTTGAAGTCTTCAATGACTGCGGCGATCTGGCCTGTACGAAAAAACGCCTTGACGCCGCCGCCGCCGCCAAAGTGACCGGCGTTCTGTACGACAAGATTTTCATTCGCCATTGGGACACCTGGGCCGACGGTCGCCGCAATCAATTATTCACGGCCAATTTTTCGGGCGACGGAAAATTGAGCGGCGAACCGAAAAAAATCACCAATGGTATCGATGGTGACGTGCCTTCGAAACCTTTCGGCGACGCCAGCGAATATGCCTTTTCGCCCGACAGCAAAACCATCGTGTTCAATGCACGTATCGCCGGGAAAACCGAGCCATGGTCGACCAATTTCGATTTGTATTCCGTTGCCGCTGACGGCAGCACGACACCGAAAAACCTGACGCCGGAAAATCTTGCCTGGGATACCGGTCCGGTATTCAGCCATGACGGCAAGACCCTGTATTACCGTGCGATGAAGCGCGCCACTTTCGAAGCGGACCGTTTCGGCGTGATCGCGATGGACCTGGCAACAGGCGCCAAGCATGAAATTAATGCCGCCTGGGATCGCAGTGCAGACAGCCTGTTGTTGAGTGCCGATGGCAAATCGCTTTATACCGTCACCGATGATGTCGGTTCGCATGCTCTGTTCGCGATTGACACCAAGACGGGCGCGGCCCGCAAACTGGTGAGCAACGGCACCGTTTCCGGTTTTGATATTGTCGGCAACACCCTGGTATTTGCACGCAGCACTTTGACTTCGCCGGCACAGTTGTTCGTCGGCAATTCGGAAGGTGCGAAGGTCAAGCAGATCTCGAATTTCAATGCCGACACATTGAAAGACATTGCGATGGGCGGTTACGAGCAATTCAATTTCAAAGGCTGGAATAACGAAACCGTTTACGGTTACGTGGTGAAGCCGGCGAACTTCGACAAGAACAAAAAATACCCGGTCGCGTTCCTGATTCATGGCGGGCCGCAAGGCAGCTTCGGCAATAATTTCCATTACCGCTGGAACGCACAAACCTATGCAGGTATGGGCTTTGCCGTCGTGATGATCGACTTCCACGGTTCCACCGGTTATGGCCAGGCCTTTACCGACGGTATTTCCGGCGATTGGGGCGGCAAACCTTTGGAAGATTTGCAAAAAGGCTGGGCCGCGGCACTGGGTAAATATTCATTCCTCAATGGCGAACGCGCCTGCGCACTCGGCGGCAGCTACGGCGGTTACATGGTGAACTGGATTGCCGGCAACTGGCAGGCGCCATGGAAATGCTTGGTCTCCCATTCCGGCGTATTCGATAGCCGCAGCATGGGTTATTCCACCGAAGAACTCTGGTTCGACGAATGGGAGCACAAGGGTACCGTGTATGAAAACCCGGAATCCTATGAAGCCAGCAATCCGGTCAACCATGTTGCCGACTGGAAAGTGCCGATGCTCGTGATTCACGGCCAACTCGATTATCGTATTCCGGTCGAACAGGGCATCGGTGCATTCACCGCCTTGCAACGCCGCGGCATCGACAGTCAGTTCCTGACGTTCCCGGATGAAAACCACTGGATTTTGAAACCGCATAACAGCGTGTTGTGGCATGACACGGTGAATGCGTGGTTGAAGAAATATACGGCGGAATAATTTCTTCGAATCGCCAAAGAAAAAGGTGCGCTTCGGGCGCACCTTTTTTGTTATCGATGTTTGAAGATACGCCAGGGGCGCAACCTACAACCACTTCGCTTTTTTCAAATAAGCATACAAACCACCGGTCAACACCAAAGTCACGCCGATCAGCGCCCAGTAACTGTATTTGCCGGCCAGTTCGGGCATATGCGTGAAGTTCATGCCATACCAGCTGGCGATCAAGGTGGGTGCTGCCAATAATCCCGCCCAGCCGGCCAGGCGCTTCACGATTTCACCCTGGGCCACCGTGACCAAGGCGAGATTGACCGACATCGCCGCTGTCAGCATTTCACGCATGGTGTCGGTGCCTTCCGATACGCGGATCACGTGGTCGTAAACGTCGCGCAAATACACTCGGACTTCCTCTTTTACCAGTTGCGGATGGTAGAGCATCAACTGGTTGAGGATGTCCTGCGTGGGCGAAACCACCAGACGATAATTGGTAAGCTCGCGTTTCAATTCGTATAAATGCTGGATGGTTTCTTTCTTGTAAGCCTCGGCGAAGATGTCCTGTTCCAGTTCGTTCAGTTCGCGCTTGAATTCCTCGACGATGGGAAAATAATTGTCGACGATAAAATCGAGAATTGCATAGAGTCCGTAACTCGGGCCCAATGCCATCAGTGTCGGGTTCTGTTCACAACGTGCGCGCGCACTGGTATAGGACAGCGAAGCGCCGTGGCGCACGGTGACCAGAAAACGCGGCCCGATGAAAATATGGGTTTCGCCGAATTCCATCGCGCCCCGGATCATCTGCGCCGTATGCACCACGATGAAAAGCGTGTCGCCGTAAAGTTCGATCTTCGGTCTCTGGTGCGCTTTCGAGGCATCCTCGATCGCGAGCGGATGCAGGCTGAATTCTTCCTGCAGTTTCAGCAGCAGGCTCTCGTCGGGTTCATAGAGTCCCAGCCAGACGAAACCGTTTTCATCGCTGGCAAGAACGTCGCTGATGGCATCGAGTGAAATGTCGCCGACCTTGGTGCCTTTGCGGCAGTAGGCGACACAGTTGCGGACCATGCCGTCGATTTGTTGTTCC
Organism: uncultured Arenimonas sp.; assembly: GCA_964584915.1. Lineage (GTDB taxonomy): Bacteria > Pseudomonadota > Gammaproteobacteria > Xanthomonadales > Xanthomonadaceae > Arenimonas. The sequence goes on from CAZPCE010000139.1 coordinate 2,923, forward strand.
GGGATCACATTGCTCATGGGCGAATGATGGTGGACGCGGCCTAATCCTGCAAGCTGTGCGGCTGGCTGCCGAGCGATTTGGCAAGCGCCAGATGCACTGGTAATAACATCAACACCCATTCGAAATTTTGCTGGGCAAGAAACGGCAGCATTTGCAGGAATCCGGCCACCGCCGCACTGGCCGCCATCAACCAGAGCAAGGTGTTGAAATACTTCCCGGCATTCTTCTTCAGCAGCAGACACCAGGCGCCGGGTAACAAGGCCAAGGCAAGCGGCGAAAGCAACAGCAGGTTGGCGTTTCGATAGCCTGCCCAATGTGCGCTGCCGAACCAGACGAACACCATCAGGCAACCCAGTAATCCGGCCACCAGCCAGAAAATACCTGCAACACTTGCCAGCAAACGCGGCGTGCGTTTTGCGAAAAAGAAAATGCCGATGGCCAGGAAAATTCCGATCATGAACGCGGTTTTTTTCCAGGACGGCATATCGTCGGGCGGCATGGAAAGACGATGCGGCAACAATTCTTCTTCGTTGCCGACCAGCGGTTTTCCGTCAGCCAATGTAATTTCGCGCAATGAATCGCGCAGGCGCATGGGAATGAAGGCTTCATCCCAGCGCGACAAAGGCGCATCGGCAGCGGGCCCGAGGCCCAAATGAAATCCCATCGCCATCCATTTTGCCGGCCAGGCCAGTCGTACCGATTCGCTGCGATAACTATTGCCCAGTGAGGGACTGGATAACTGTGCTTTGATTCGGCCATTCAAAACGGCATCGAGCGAATCGCGCACCCGGGTCGAACAATTCGCCCTGTAGTAATCGTAGGTATAACGTGAGTTTTCCGGCCGTGCGTTCACGGCGAGTGCCGTGTACAAATCCCTGATTTGTTTCTGGTCCAGGTTCAGCCATTGCACGCCGACGCCGCGCCCCATGTCGCGGTAATGCTGCAAATCTTCTTCGGTCGGCAATGCCACCAACTGGTATTGCATGTGGCCGTTGATGAAGTTGCCGAAAAACCCGGGCTCGCCCATGTCGAAAAAACCGAAATTGAACGACATCGATTCGCCGGTGCCGGTATCTTCGATCACGATCGCGTCATGGCCAAAACGTGCCCAGAATTCTTCTCCGGGTGCCATGGTGATGACTCCCGCGCGCAGAACGACGCCATCGGGAACCGTTTGCGAAAAACCGGCTTGTGTAAACAGAGCGAGGACGAAAAACAGCAAACCTCTAAGCATCGCCATGAATGCTCACGACGAAACTGTGCACACGGCGTTGGTCGGCACGGCCGACGCGAAAATGGAAACGCCCGACCGTCAGTTCTTCGCCGGCTTCGGGAAGATGGCCGATCGCATCGGTCACGAAACCGCCGATGGTGTCGTATTCGTCATCCAGGAAATCGGCGCCGAATTGGTCGTTGAAATCGGCAATCGGCGTGAGCGCATCCACCAGGAATTGTCCGTCCGATTGCGCGGCGATCATCTTGGCTTCGTCGGCGTCATCGTGCTCGTCGTCGATTTCGCCGACGATTTGTTCCAGTACGTCTTCAATCGTGATGATGCCGGCAACGCCGCCGTGTTCGTCGACCACGATGGCCATGTGGTTGCGGGATTGGCGGAATTCTTTCAGCAGTACATTCAAGCGTTTTGATTCCGGAATCAGCACGACCGGACGCAATAATTCCCGGATGCTGCCGGGGCCGCCATCGGCGACGATGCCGCGCAACAAATCTTTCGCCAGCAAAATGCCGAGAATGTCGTCCTTGTCGTCGCCGTGAACCGGGAAGCGCGAGTGGCCGGATTCGACCACCATCTTCATCAAATCGATGAAGGCCGCATTGACGGGCAGCGATACCATTTGCGAGCGCGGCACCATGATGTCGCTGACCTGATGCTCGGATACGCTAAGCGCGCCTTCGAGCATCTTCAGGGTGTCGCCGCTCAAGATGCCGTTTTCCTTGGCATCGCGCAGGATTTCGATCAGGTCTTCGCGGCTTTCTGGTTCGCCGGAAAAAGCATGGCTCAATCGCTCCAGCCAGGAGCGTTTTTCTATGGGGCTACTACTGTCGTCAGACATGGGGGTTTGCAGAATGCCCGAGGGGCGGTGGGCTTAGTCTAGCAAATTCGCATTTCAGTTCAGCTCAATTCTCGCCTTCGTAAGGGTCGGAATAGCCCAAATCCGCCAAAATATCGCGTTCCAGCTGTTCCATCAGTATGGCCTCGCGCTCGTCTTCATGGTCCAGCCCCAATAAATGCAGGACCCCATGGATCGTGAGGTGGGCGTAATGCGCGGCCAGGGTCTTCCCCTGTTCCTTGGCTTCCTTCGCGACCACCGGTGCGCAGATAACCAGATCGCCGAGTAATGGCACAGTCACGCCTTCGGGCAAGTCGGCCGGAAAACTCAACACATTGGTCGGGTAGTCCTTGCCACGGTAGTGCCGGTTCAGCGAGCAACCTTCCTTGCTGTCGACAATGCGAATGGCCAAGTCGGCCTTGCGGATGCGGCCCTTTACCGCGGCCGCCGCCCATTTCTTGAAACTTTGCGCTGAGGGCAGGCCGGCGCGAGGTAAGCCATAGCTGACGCTGACATCAAATTGAATCGGGCCGCGGGTCATGGGGACTCCTTTAACGAACTTCAGTTGCCCCAGTCTTCGGGGGTGTACTCGATCGTAATAACTTCAAAGTCGGACTTTGAAATCTTATTTAGCTGAAGGTCTTCAACACAATTGTCGGCTTTTCTGCGATTAAGGCCGTTAACGAGCTGTTGCATGAAAATATCCGAGGTGTCTTCATTGCCGGCATTTTCCGGTATGCCGACCGTGATCGTGCTGTTGGTGCAACTGCCGACGTTCCTGGATTCGATCATTGGAACAATGTTGGATACAGCCGCATCGGCCATGGTGTTGAATTCATCGCTCGATAATTTGTCGGAGGCGATCGTCACTCGCACCTTGGTGAAGTAAAGCTGGCGGTAAAAAAGATAACCCAAGGACTGCATGGGGGCACTTTTTTGCGTGTGGCTCAGGAACAGTTTTTTGCCGGACAGATCTTTTTCTTCGAGCAAGGATGCCATCACGGCTTCCTTGTCGATTTTCTTTGCCAGTGCGGATGAAGTTGTCGCAGTGCCGGTTTTTTCTTTTGGCTTCAGCTGCAAGCCATTCTTGTTCAATAGCAGATCCTGCTCGGGTTCGATTACGAGTTTTTCGAAATAGCCAAGCTCTTCTGCCTGCTTCAGGCTTCCGACGAAATCTTCCATGCCTGATGCGAGGATCTTGTTTTCGGGGCCGGTGCCGACGGGATACACGAAAAAGTCGATCGCGATATCCGGATACTTATTCGAGACGTAGCGGGCCTGGACGCCGCTGAATTTATGTTTTTCCTCGAACGAAAAATCGACCAGCTGGTAGCCGTTGATCACTTTCGGAAGAATAATCGCAGAGCGTTCAATCAATGCCTTGGAAGCGCTTGTAGATTTTTCTGTTTTGGCTTCCAGGGCGGTAGTTGCCAAAAAGAACAAGCCTATGAACGCGGCAGAACTAAATTTAAATGGCATGGCAACCCCTGTCTAAGACTCTCAGCTTACATCAAAAGCCAGTTTGATCAATAACTTGCAATTTTTTACCCAGCTTTTTAAACAGGAAAGCGCGGTCTTTTTCCCGGTAGTTCACCAGAAACGCTTTCGTGGCTGCCCGCAAAATGGGCAAGTCGCTGGCGGTGTCGCTGTAGGCACGAAGATAGGGCGGTGGATAACCGTGCTTGATCAGTTCACGCAGTTTGGTTTCACCATTGGCCTGTATCGACGAAATCATGCCGCCGAAAAAACGCGCACTTTGCGATGTCACCAAACCGACCCGATTTTCCATGCCGAGATGGCGAATAAAAGCGTTCGCCATTTCGTAACCGGCGCCTGTCGCGATCACCACCTTCCTGCCTTCGGCAATATCTTTCCGGCATTCCGACAACATCGGTTCAATCGGCCTGATTCGATACTGAGCAATAAAATCATCCAGTATTTTTTTGTAGGTGGCCTCGCTCAAGCCGACGCTAGCGATCCACAAATAAGCCGATACTCCGATTCTTCTCGCCGTCGGTATGAACAGCATAGGAAACGCGAATGGCGCGATAAGGACTGAAAGCAGCAGGCGCCCAACATTGCCCTTGATTTGCTGCTTGATGAATGCGCCGCCGCAATCCCCGCGGAAAAGCGTGCCGTCCATATCGTAAACGACGATATTGGATTCACTCTCACTTGTCGGCATTGTCGTCGCTGGCATCGCGGGCATCGTAGGCTCGAACGATTTTCGCTACCAGCGGATGGCGCACGACATCCTTCGCTTCAAAGAAAGTGAAGCTCAAGCCTTCCACTTTCCGCAGCACATCAATGGCATCGCGAAGGCCGGATTTCTGGTGTTTCGGCAAGTCAATCTGGCTCATGTCACCGGTGATAACCGCCGTTGAACCATAGCCAATGCGGG
>CAZPCE010000140.1:0-2674 GCA_964584915.1 uncultured Arenimonas sp.
TTTATTCGTTATGGCCGTCGCGCCGTGCGTGTCTGGAGAAAAGAATGACTGATAACACATGGTTGCGTGATCAACGCCGTTGGCGTTGGCTGGCATTGCTGGTTTTGGCGGGCGGCCTGGTCTGGTTGTTGTCGCCGATCCTCACGCCGTTCGTGCTTTCGGCCTTGCTGGCATGGCTCGGCAATCCGCTGGTCTTGCGTCTCGAGCGGGCGGGACGTTCACGCAACACGGCCGTGATTATCGTTTTTATCTTGATGACATTGATTCTGGTGTTGTCGTTGGTCCTGATCATTCCGTTGCTGGAAGAACAAATCAGGGAATTGATTTTGTGGTTGCCGCGTTTGGCCGAATGGACGACCAATACCGTTATCCCGTGGCTGGAAACCAAGTTCGGTATTTCGCTCAAGCAGTATGTTGATCCGATGTCGTTGGTGAATTTGATCAAGGGCCATTGGCAACAAGCCGGCGGCGTTGCCGCCACGGTGCTTGGCGGCATTTCGAAGTCCGGCTTGGCGATTCTGGGTTGGGTAGCGACGATCAGCTTGATTCCGGTGGTCACGTACTATTTTCTGCGTGATTGGCAAGACATGCTGACGCGTCTGCAGTCGTTGATTCCCCGCCCGGTTGAACCGACTTTCATGAAACTCGCCCGTGAATCCGATGCGGTTTTAGGCAGCTTCATGCGCGGCCAGATCAGCGTGATGCTGGTACTCGGCATGGTTTACGCACTGGGTCTGTGGATTGTCGGCGTCGAGTTCGGATTTCTGATTGGCTTCATTGCCGGACTAGTCAGCTTCGTTCCCTATCTCGGCGCGTTTGTCGGCATTTCCGCTGCGCTGATCGCCGCATTGGTGCAAGGCATGGATCCGATGCATCTGGGGCTGGTCGTTGCCGTATTCATGGTGGGGCAGACGCTGGAAAGTTTTTTCCTGACGCCCTGGCTGGTCGGCGACAGCATCGGTCTGCATCCGGTTGCCGTGATCTTTTCGATCATGGCAGGCGGCCAATTGTTCGGGTTCCTCGGCGTATTGCTTGCATTGCCGGTGACGGCGGTCGTGATGGTGCTGTTGCGGTATGCGCACGAACAATACACCACGAGTAATTTGTACGGTGCGGAAAAACCCGTGATCCTGACGCCGGGAAGTGAAGTATCCAAGGAAAGCGCCAATCCCGGGATCGATGTGTGATTCCGCAAATTCCATTGACGCTGAAATTTTCCAACGACCAGGGCTTCGAAAGCTTTGTCGGCAGTCGCGACAGTGTTTCCGCGTTGCAGACGATTGCGAATGGCGAATCGAAGGAATGGCTGTATCTCTCCGGAGCCGCAGGCAGTGGTAAAAGCCATTTGTTGCTCGCTACCTGCGCTTTGGCGCAGAAGCAGGGAAGGCGTGCCCTGTATTTTCCGTTGACGGTGTTCGCCGGCCGCCTGCAGGAAGTTTTGCCGGATCAGGAAAATGCCGACATTGTCTGTCTGGATGGTTTGGAGAATTGCGCCGGCAACGAGCAGGACGAAGTCGCGCTGTTTCATTTTCACAATCGTGCGCGGACTGCCAATACAGTGGTGATTTATGCAGCGCGTCAGGCGCCGCATGGCCTGTCGTTATTGATTCCGGATTTGCAGTCGCGGTTTGGCCAGTGCACGCGATTGAATCTTGAAAGCCTGGACGATGATGGCCGTCGCTCGGTGTTGCTGCACCGTGCCTTGCAACGCGGCCTGGAGCTTGACGATGCCGTGCTGGACTATATGTTCAAACGCGTCGGCCGCGATTTGCTGACACTGACGACATTGCTCGACTCACTGGATCGCGAAAGCCTGGCGGCACAGCGAAAGATCACGGTGCCGTTTTTGCGCAAGCTGCTCGAAAGATAATTGCGAAATCGTCGGGCCCAACGGCCATCCGCGTAGGAGGGCCCTTGGGTCCGACGCCTTGCAATCATTTCTTCTTGTTTAAAAAAGCGACCAGCACGCCCAGCAAAATAACGAACGGAACGTCGTACACCATTTGCTTGTGCGCAAGTTCGGCCGGTATTTTCAATACGGCCAGATAAATCAGGTAGCCGGGAATGGTCATCAGGCACGCGATCGCGATACCGAAGCGAACTCCCTGGCCGATGGTCGATACGCCGGCTTTAACGCCTTGCCGGTAAATCCAGGTCAGGGAAAAGCCGATCATCACGTGCGCGATAATCATCCAATGAAAGAAATTCATGCCTTCTTCGTCGGACCGATAAATGCTCGATAACGCGACGTAATCAGGATGCAGCAAGGTAGCATGGACCAGAAAGCCGGCCATTAACGATGCAATGGCCATGACGACGCCCGAAACAAAAAAGCGGATATCCATAAGTCCTCCCCAGGTTGATGGATGGCCCATCATCGGCGTGCAGCGCCTTCTGGTCAATCGCGCGGGCCGATGAATAGCTTGCCGGTACCGTCACGAAAGGCCATCATTTGCCGGACTTTGTACCAAGCCGAGAATATGCCCAGTTCCTTTAGCCTGGATCCACGCACTGCCATCCTGATTGCGACCCTGATGATGTTGCTGAACGGCGGCGTATTGGGTCTGATGCACAAGGAATTGGCGGAAGATGTTCGCCAAAGTGCACTGAACTGGCGCGTAGGCACATTGTTGCAGGCTGGCGCCTGCGTGCTTCTGGCGGTTCAGAATTCACT
>CAZPCE010000140.1:2684-7365 GCA_964584915.1 uncultured Arenimonas sp.
TTCCGCTGGCTTTTGTATTGCCGCTCGCCAATGCATTCCTGCTGCTCGGCTTGCTTGCCAATCTTCGGGCGGTGTGTCTTTTCTGCGGTAAGAATTTGCCCCTGCTTTTCCTGCTTCCGGTCGTGATTGCCGTTGTTGCCGTGTATTGGTTTACGGCGCACAGCCCTAATCTGAGTATGCGGATTGTCGTTGTTTCCATGGCGATGGCGATTTTATTATTTGCAAGCACACGCTACCTGCAAATTTTTTCCAGCCGGGAGCCTTCGGTCAGCCGTTCGGTATTGGCCGTTATATTTTCGCTGGTTGGCTTGTTCATGCTGTTTCGTGCGCTGTATTTCCTGTTTTCCCCGGCGCAGGGGCAAACCATGCTCGACAGTGTTTCCTGGTTGAATGCATTGACGCCGCTGGTGGTGGCGATATTGCCGGTGATCGGTACAACGGCCTATTTGCTGATGTGCTCGAACAGAATCAGGCGGCAGTGGGAGTTGGCGGCTTCGACCGATTATTTAACCGGGTTGGCAAACCGGAGAACGGTATCGTCGGCTGGTGAGCGTGCATTCCATTCGGCGCAGCGACAGTCGCATCCCTTGTCGGTTGCCGTCATTGACGTGGACCATTTCAAGGGCGTGAATGACCGTTACGGCCACGACAGCGGTGATCTGGCATTGAAGCATATTGCCGGCATGCTTGAGAAATCCGGACGAAAGAATGATTTGCTCGGCCGGCATGGCGGCGAAGAATTCGTGGTGTTGTTTGACCAGGCCGATCGCGAGAAAAGTCTGGCGGCTGCAGAGCGTTTGCGTGAGGGAGTGCAGCAGAATGTGCTCGAAGTAGATGGCAAATCCATTCCGTTGACGGTGTCGATCGGTTTGGCCACCTATCAGGCAAGCGACCGGAGTTTCAATGATTTGCTGCGTCGTGCCGACCAAGCCCTGTATGCCGCCAAGAAAAACGGACGTAATCGTGTCGAAATTGCCGAGTCGGTTTTGCCAGGCGAAAACGCCGAAATTTAGCGAAAATACTTTTTCCGTTCGGCGGTGTAGTGCCACCACGGCAGCGCTTCGCTGCCTTCCATGAAACGAACGGCGGCAATCATGGTGTCGCAGACGCAGGGGTCGTTGCGTACGCCCATGATCTCGCCAAGACGATCATATAAGGCGTAGGGATCCTTGCCGATTAACTGTTTTGGCTCGAAGATATCCATCAAGCGCAGATCGTTCGCGATGGATTTTCCGACGTTCGGAATGTCCTCCAGTCGTCTCGCTTCCATGGCCGTCTTTGCCTTCATCTGCGTCGTTCCTATTTGCCGCAAGCAGGCAACTGGCGCTTCAATGTTTCCGAGCCTTCGCTGCTGCAATGCCAGTTGATCACGTAGCTTTGCTCGTTGGCTTCCGGAATCAATTTGATCTTGCCGCCGGCTTCGATCTTGTCATTGAGAACAATGACGACAACGCCTTTGTCTCCGACCGAAATGCTGCTGACTCCGCCGCCTGCGTAACTTTCCGGTTTCGCCAGTCCGGATTCCTCGTGGTTCTTCGGCCATTGGCCGTTCGTCATGAAATATTCCGCCAATGCCGTTTTGAACATCGAGCCGCGTGCAATGGCATCCGCTACCAGTGCCCGTTGCTGCATTTCGCCGGTTTGCGCATTCATGGTGTCGTTCGCATTGCTGATGGTTTCCGTAACGGCGGTATCCAGGTCATGGGCAATGTTTTGCGCCTGCGTCTGCGCGTTTTCCAGATTCACTTGTACGGTTTCCGATTGCTGTGCCGCGCGAGGTTTTACGATCAAGTAGTCGTAACCGAACAGCGCGATGGCCACCGCGAGCAGGACGGCGGTGAACGTGATGGCGAATTGTTTCATTGAATCACTCGTTATTCGGCTTGTGGAAAAGACAGCGACAGCTCGCAGACGACCGGCGGAAATTTCTGCGCCAACGGGTCATCGCTCTGGAAGGTACCGTCGCCGCTTAAATAATTATCGGGCAACTTGGCATTTTCCGGTGGGCAAAGATGAATGCCGATATGGGAACCATCGGCCGCTTTCTTGTCGAGTGCGCCGCCATTCCAGTCGCTGATCACGCCGCCGTAATCCCAGTAGAAACCGTAAAACGAGAAAACTTTCTGGTTCAGCGATTGCAAGGCTTTGCTGTCGGTACCCATTTTCACGGTATTGGAGAGATGCCATTTCGAATTCAATTCATTCACGACAATAGAGCCGGGGTGCAAGTCGCTTGCATCGAGGTAAATCAGTAATTTCTTTTCCGGTTCGTTGGGGAAAAGCATCCAGCCTTGCGATGTCTCGCCCTCGGCACCGGGCAGTTCGCTTTTGATCACGTTCGCTTCGCCGTATTGTTTGCGCAGGGATTCGAGCGTATCGCTTTCTTTGACGGCGGCTTCGAGCAAAAAGCTTTCAGCAGGCGCGACAGTTTTCTGTTGAACGGCGGTAGCGACTTGCTCTATTGGCTTTGCTTTTTCAGCGACTACTTCCACCGGCGCTTTTTTTGAATCGCAGGCATTCAGTGCGAATAAACAAACTCCGGCAATAAACACAGGCTTTAAACGTGCTGGCATGATTAATCCGAATGCTTGTAGTTCCATGAAGTATGCAGCAGGTTTTTCGTCGCCCGCAAGCGGCCTTCTACACGGTCGCCCGCAAGCGGCCTCCTACGTAGGAGGCCGCTTGCGGGCGATTGGAGTCATCGAGTAATCAATCCTCGTCCGCATGCGGTTTGTAGGAATCCACCAACTGCTTCTGAACATTGCCCGGCACCGGTTCGTAATGGCTGAAGTCGATGTCGTAACGGCCGCGGCCGGCGGTAGCGCCCTTGAGTTCGGTGGCGTAATGGGTCAGTTCCGACAAGGGTACTTGCGCCTTGATGATGATTTCGCCGTTTCTTGCCGCATCGGTACCGTTGATGCGCGCACGCTTCGATGCGAGTCCGCCGGTGATGTCGCCCATATGTTGTTCGGGTGCCGATACCGTCAGGTCGACAATCGGTTCGAGTATTTGCGGCTTCGCTTTTGCAATCGCATCGATGAAGGCTTTTTTGCCGGCGGCAACGAATGCAATTTCCTTGGAATCGACATCGTGGTATTTGCCGTCGTAAACCGTTACGCGCACATCCTGGATGGCATAGCCGGCAATGGCACCACCATGCAGAACTTGCCGTACGCCTTTTTCCACGGCCGGCAAGTATTGCCCCGGAATCGTGCCGCCCTTGATGGCGTCGATGAATTCGAAACCGGTACCGCGTTCAAGCGGTTCGACCCGCAAAAACACTTCGCCGAATTGGCCGGCACCCCCGGTTTGTTTTTTGTGGCGATGGTGGCCGTCAGCATTCACGCTGATCGTTTCGCGATAGGCAATGCGCGGCGGCCTTGATTTTACTTCGACCGCGAAACGTTCTTTCATGCGGTCCAGCATCACGCGCAAATGCAGTTCGCCGAGCCCGCGAATCACGGTTTCGTTCAATTCGGGATTGTGTTCGATATGGAAGCAGGGATCTTCCTCCGCGAGTTTGTGCAAGGCGGTTGATAGTTTCTGCTCCTGACCGCGAGTGGCGGCTTCGATGGCAAGCCCGAACATCGGTTTCGGAAATTCGATCGGTTTCAGGTGGATATGATCTTCGTCATGCGAATCATGAAGAATTGCATCGAAATGGATATCCTCGATTTTCGCCACTGCGGCGATATCGCCCGGAATGGCGAAGTCGATCTCGACGTGATCCTTGCCTTTCAGCTTGAACAGATGGCCGACCTTGAAGGCTTTCTTGCCGTCGTCGATGAATAATTGCGTGTCCTTCCTGACGGTGCCCTGGAATACCCGGAACACGCTCATCTTGCCTACGAAGGCATCGTTCACAATCTTGAAAACATCGGCAATCACATGGGCTTTTGCGTCGGGCACAGCCAGCAGCGACTCATCGCCCTTCATGAACGGCGGTGGGTTGGCTTCGAACGGATTGGGAAACAGGCGCTCCGCAATATCGAGCAATTCCTTCACCCCTGCGCCGTTACGGGAAGAGACAAAACAAATTGGCACCAAATGGCCTTCGCGCAGACATTGTTCGAAGGCATCGTGCAGCTCTTCGCCGGACAAGCCTTCTTCGCCTTCTTCCAGATAATGCCCCATCACGGTTTCGTTGATTTCGACCACCTGATCGATAATTTTTTGATGCCAGTCGTTAACCGAACCTATATCCGAATCGCCTTCCGGCTTGAAGAAGCAATCCACCACGGCTTTGCCATTTTGCGAGGGCAAGTTCAGGGGCAAACATTCATTGCCGAACTCTTCTCGGAGTTGTTCGACGAGTGCACCGAGCTTGCCTGGATCGGCATCCATTTTATTGATGACCAATACCCGCGACAGGTTTCTTGTCTTCGCGACTTCCATCATGCGGCGCGTTCCGTATTCAATGCCGTTGCTGGCGTTGACCACGATGCAGACGGTTTCAACCGCGGAAAAAGCCGACAGAGTGGGGCCACGGAAATCGGGATAACCCGGGGTGTCGAATATGTTCAGATGAATGCCGGCGTGATCGGTGGACGCCAGCACGGTGTTCAGTGAATGCCCGCGGGCTTTTTCCATCGGATCAAAATCCGATATGGTCGTACCGCGTTCAACGCTGCCTGCCGTTTGTATTGCGCCACCGGCATGCAGCAGGGCTTCGAATAAGGTG
>CAZPCE010000141.1:0-334 GCA_964584915.1 uncultured Arenimonas sp.
CGGCAGTCTTGATGTCGTGGTGTTGAATGGCTACCCCGGCTCGGTCGCCGCGACCTGGCAACGTATTGGACGAGCCGGTCGGCGACAACAGGCATCGCTTGGCGTGTTGGTCGCCAGCAGCGATCCGCTTGACCAATACCTGATTCGGCATCCGGAATTTTTTTCCGATGCATCACCGGAACATGCGCGCATTCATTCCGATCAGGCGCTGATTCTGCTCGATCATATTCGTTGCGCGGCTTTCGAATTGCCGTTTTTATCCGGCGAACGGTTCGGACCGATTGATGCCGCGCCTTATCTGGAAGTCTTGGGTGAAAGCGGTGTGCTGCATCAG
>CAZPCE010000141.1:344-7347 GCA_964584915.1 uncultured Arenimonas sp.
ATTGCCGATTCGTATCCTGCCAATGCGGTGAGTCTGCGTTCGGTCGCCGACGGCAATTTCGTGGTGGTGAACCGCACCGATGGCCGGCAAACGATTATTGCCGAGGTCGATTTTTCATCGGCACCGCTCACCTTGTACGAAGGCGCGATCCACATGATTCAATCGACGCCGTATCAAGTGGAAAAACTCGACTGGGAAGGTCGCAAGGCCTACGTGACCCGGACGCATGTCGATTACTACACCGATGCGATTGATTACACCAAGTTGAAAGTACTCGAACGCTTCGACGGCGTGAATGCCGGCAAGGGCAATGCGCATCATGGCGAAGTGCATGTGGTACGACGGGTGTCGGGCTACAAGAAGATTCGCTACTACACGCATGAAAACATCGGCTACGGCCCGGTGAATCTACCGGACCAGGAATTGCATACGACGGCGACGTGGTGGCAGTTGCCGCAGACGGTACTGGATCAGGCATTCGACTCACGCCAAGCCGCGCTCGATGGATTTCTAGGCGCGGCCTATGCCTTGCATGTGGTGGCTACCGTTGCGGTAATGGCCGAAGCACGCGACTTGCAGAAAGCCGTCGGCAGCGGCGATGGCGCGTGGTTCGCGGTAAGTGATGGCCGGGGTCGCGGGCAGTTGCGTAGCGATGAGGGCAATATTTCCGATATCAATCGTGCCGAACGATTCATTCCGACCGTGTATTTGTACGACAACTACCCGGGCGGGGTTGGCTTGAGCGAGCCTTTGTGGAAACGACAAGCGGAATTACTGAAACGCGCGATAGGGTTGGTATCGGAATGTGACTGCAAAAGCGGCTGTCCGGCTTGCGTGGGACCGGTGCTCGCCGCCGATGAAAGCCTGATTGAGTCACCGAAGTTTTTTACCTCGAAAGTCTTGGCGCTGCTGGTGAATGCATGAGCGCCCTGCTCGATCAACTACGAACCTTGCGGAAACAGGCGGGTGTTGTCACGGCTTCGCCTGCGGAACGACCGGTGGTACCGGATGATTTGCGAAAACTGCTCGGCATGCGAATGGCTTTGCAGAAGCGCGGCTATTCGCATGACCGTGTTTTGCCGGGAACCGAAATCGCTCCCGGCGTTTTGTATCTGGAAGAATGTTTCGGCTGTGCGGATTCACCGGATATCATCAATGCCGAATTCGCGAAGTTTGGCTCTATCCAACACGAGCATTGCCTGTATTTCGATACCGAGACGACAGGACTTTCCGGCGGCACCGGTACGCGGGCTTTCATGATCGGTGCTGCGGATTGGTTGAACGGACAATTGCGCGTGCGGCAATTGTATTTGACCACGATGGGTGGCGAACTGGCGATGCTGAAAGAATTCGCCACGTGGCTGCAGCCGGAAACCGTGCTGGTGAGTTACAACGGCCGCTGTTACGACTCGCCGTTACTGAAAACACGATATCGGCTGGCGCGATTGCCTGATCCGATTACCGGCTTGCGGCATCTGGATTTGTTGTTCCCTACCCGCCGGTCTTATCGCGGCGTGTGGGAAAACTGCAAACTCTCGACTATTGAACGCAATGCCTTGGGCGTGGTTCGCGAAGATGATTTGCCGGGATCGGAAGCGCCGCGTGCGTGGCGGGACTATTTGCGCGGGGAAAGCGCACGGGATTTTCGGCGTGTGATTCAACATAACTCGCAGGACATGAAGAGCCTGCATTCCTTGCTGGTACATCTTTCCGAGTTGTAATCGTCGCCCGCAAGCGGCCTCCTACGGACGATGCGCAGGGGCCGCTTGCGGGCGAACTCGTGGCAAAAAAATGCCCGGGTCGAAACTATCTGACCCGGGCGAGGTGGTATGGCTAAACGATTACTTGGCCGGCATGATGCCGAGCATCCAGGAGAAATCCTGTTTGATCCAATTGCCTGCCGGCGGTTTGCCGGGGTTGCCGATGGGCGGCGTGCCCGGGAATGCACCGAAGTTCGGATTTTCGGTCGGTGGGTTTGTTGCCGTATTCATCATCGCGTACGAATGGCAACTGACGCAGGAAGCCTGTTGTGCAGGCACCGATGCGTTGTATTCGACAAACGAATTACCGAGCTTCATGGTTTTGTTCGGATCGCTGTAAGTGGTTTGAATTCCGACCAGACGATAGTTGCGGAATTCGGGTGCCAAGCCGGCTTGATCCATCAGATTGGTCAGGTTCTTGGTGGCAGCGGTGTTAACCCCAGTGCTCACCGCGGGATTGGAACCCCAGGCGTCGTTGCAACTGGAATAGAGCTTTGGATTGCAGCGATTGGGATTGGTGATGGAATTTTGCGGTTCGAAAGTCGCCCATAACCAGTTTGGATAAAGCTTCGATGAAATATGCATACCGACGAGGGCGTAGCATTTTCCATCGATCACATCGACGACAACCCCTTTTGGTTTGTTATTGGTGCAATTGAAGCTGGCGCTGCCGGTGACCGAAGTTGACGGCATCCAGTCTATTTTCAATTCGACGGCGGAGGTAGGGAATGTGAGCGTGCCCTTGGCTTTTATGTAGGCAGCCTGCCCCGCGAGTGTTTGAAGGTTCACGCCAGGCGCCGCACCGGGCGGCGTTTTGATGAAGGCGGCTTCCGCATTGTTGACGAACACTTCTTCGCAAAAAACGGCGGTCGATGTCAGGTTTTTCGGAACGAAGGGTTTAAGCGAGGGATCCGGCGGATTACTGCCACTGAACGAAGCCGGAGTGATCATCGGGCTGCAATCGTTCGATAGGCCTTGCAAGCCATCCTGCGTTGCTTTCAGATGAAGACGGCTGGCATGCAGAAAACGTTTTTTCGCTGCACCTGCTGTTGCACTATTTCCGCAACCGGGCGTGGAAGGTTTCAGCAGGCAGGTTTGTTCGGTCCAGTTCTCCCAGGCAAATTGGCCGTTGCTTGAGCAATTGACCGCGGTGAAGATTTGCCACGCGGTTTGTTCTGGCGTTCCGGCCCTTGCCGTCGGCACTGTGCAAAACTGGTTCAACGCGGCAGTAGCGGCCGGCTTGGGCGCCGAGTTACTGGTTGTCGGCAAAAACAGCGAAACAAGTGCGGCCAACGAAGCAGCACCTGCAGTGATAGTGAGAGAACTTTTCATTTTATGCCCCTTGGATTCATGGATACGCAACGGCTTGGCGCCGACATTCCCCTGCTGCGGTTGCATCTACGTGCACATGAGTTGCTCCGATTCACCACAAGCGGGCCGGTGTTTTCAGTCAAGCACCCCTGCCCATAAATATCTTGTTGAAAATTAAAGACTAATCCTGCAGCACCGGTACGGTATTCCTGTGCGAAACAATTGTCCTTACGTTTACCTTACGCGGCGCCTGACGGAAGTTTTACGGTTTTGCAGGGAAAATGTTGCGGCGGCTCAAGAGTTGGTTACACTTCGTTACCGAAGCGGCACTTCATTCTGGATTCCGGGCAAAGACATTCGTGAAATCATCCACTGCACAACATTTTCTGGTCGATGATTGGATCGTTGCTCCCACGGAGAACGTGATTCTCCGTCGCGATACCCGCATCCATCTCGAGCCCAAGGCCATGGACGTGCTGTGCCATCTGTCGGCGCATTCCGATCGTGTGGTGAGCTCGGAACAACTGTTGATGCAATGCTGGCCGGAAACATCGCTCGGCGACAGCGTCGTCTATAAAAACATCGCCATCCTGCGCAAGGCGCTTGGTGAAAAAGAACATGGTTCGAAGTACATACAGACCATTCCCAAGCGTGGCTATCGCCTGCATGCCAATGTCGTGCCGCTCAGATCGAAAGATATCCGTAAGAACATTACCGAACAGGAAAACCTGGAAAGAGTGCTCCGCATACTCAATCGCCTGACGCACAAGCAACTGGGCAGCGACGAATTCACGTCGACCGATTTGAACAAATTGAAAAAAGATAACGGCTTGCTGCTGAAAATCAGCAAGCGTTTGCTGGAATACGTAACCGGCATACCGCGTTACGACGATCTGCCTGAATGATGGCCCTACGCTGCAGCCGTGGCCGAAAATAAATTGATACTGCGTTAGCTAAATTGCCGTAAATATAAATTACAGGGAATTTAGCCATGCGCCGTCTAGTGAGCAATGCACAGGATGATTTTCGGGTTAAGGCATATGCGGGAACCAATGGCGTGCTGCTCGCATTCGACCTTGCCAAATCAAGAAAAAAGAATTTTCTCGGCTTTGCCATTGAACAAAAGGCAGGCAGCAAGCCCTGGCAATGGCTGCTCAATAGCCTGACATTTCCCGATACGCCGCACACCATTAAGAAGATCAATGCGACGCCCAGCAATCTTGCGCCGATCCAGAAATTCCGCTGGGCCGACTACGGCATCGACAGCAATACCACCGGCAAATACCGGGTTCATCTTGCTTACAAGGTCGCCGGCGAGGTTGAGCTTGGTGAGTCGCTTGAAGTCACCGTCAAAACCGATGATGGAAAACCGAAAGACCATCGCGTGATTTTCAACCGTGCCGTGGCCGCGAGCCAGGCGTTCGGAAGAAAATTCCCCGAGGTGGACCAACTGATTTCGGAGAACAAGAATCTGCCGATCGAAGACTGGCCCAAGGCCGCAAGCGATTGGCTTCAACATGGGTTGCTGGACCAAATCATCGAGTTTGTCGAACGCGCCAAAAACGACAAATGGGCACTGGATATCGCGATCTACGAATATGAATTGAAAGCTATCGTCGACGCCGTGAATGCGGCGCATAAGCGCGGGGTAGAAGTGCGCGTGATCTACCACGCGAAAAACGCCGACGAACAGACCGAACAAAACGAAAACAACCTGAAAAAAATTCCGGCATCGAAAAAACGCGGTCGTGTTACTTCGAAGATTTTCCATGACAAGTTCATCGTGTTGAGCAAGATCAATGCGCAGGACGAGCGCGTACCGCAAGCCGTTCTGTGCGGCAGCACCAATTTCACCGAGAACGGCGTTTACCGCCAGGCAAACGTGGTTCACGTGGCCGCCGACAAAACATTGGCCGAACGCTACGAGGAATTATTCAATGTCGTGTGGGAGGAACCCGAAAACGTTGGCACCACGAGAGACTGGATAAACGAAAACAATGCCATCGAAACGAACCTGCCGATTTACGCGGGATTCTCGCCACGCACCGGTGGTGCGGATCTGCAAGAGTTCATCAATGTCATCAACTGTGCCGACAAGGATCTGCTGTTCGCGACAGCATTCAAATTGCCGGAAGATATTCTGGATGCCCTGCTCGGTGCGGAAAACGACGACGTACTGCGTTACGGAATCCAAAACACGGCGAGTCGCATTACCGGTTTCCATGCCGATCGCACCGCAGAATTCACCTCGCCGGCTTTGCTGAACAAAGGTCTGGAAGGCTGGGTCAAGGAAGGCCTGCGCGGACAGCGCGGCAATTTGCTGGTTCATACCAAGGCGGTGGTTGCCAACTTCACCACCGACAACCCGACCATCATCAGCGGCAGCCATAATCTGAGTAAGCCGGCCAGCAACGGCAATGACGAGAATTACCTGATCATTCGCGGCGATACCGATCTGGCGGACCGTTATGGATTGGAAGTATTGCGCTTTTACGAGCACTACCGCTTCCGCTACTACGCCAAGCTGCTTAAATTCGACCAGGCCAAGCCGTTGGCTTTTGACGACAGCTGGACGGAAAACTACTACAAGACGGGGAATTTGAAATGCCTTTCGAGGCTACGGTTTTCAGGCAGATAGGTTGATTTTCCATTCATCTAGCGAAGCCCGATTGCGTTAAACTGCAGGCCTTCTTCACAGTGGCCTCTTACATGAAAACAGTCAGTCTCTGTCTCGCCTTCGTCATTGCTTTCTTGCCTGCATTTGCCGGCGCCGATGAACCTACCGCCGCCAAAAAACCCTACAACATCGAAGTGTGGGCCGATTTAAGCTTCGATGAAAATTCGCAGCTCGCCAGCGTGACGATTCCGCAAAAAGAGCAGTTCCCTGCCCCCTTCGTCAACTACCTGACGAGTTCGATTGCGAGCGCTCCGTTTACCAAACCCGAAAATGCGGAAGCCAACAAGCAACTGGAAAGCGGTTTGCGAATCATCGTGGAAATCGATCCGAATACTTCCAAGGCCAAGCTACTGTCCCAGGAATTGATGCCACGGCCCGTGCGCGCCGAACAGCAATCGGAACCCGTGCTGCGGGTAAAGGGTGAATGGTCTGGTCGCTTGCTCGTCACATGCGCCATCTCGAAAAACGGTCGTTGCGCGAAACCGAAAATCGACCAGAGCATGAACGCCCCCGGTGAAATACCGAAAGTTCTGCAGGCGACATTGGGATCCTGGCGTTTTGTTCCGCAGAAACGGGCCGGCGTAGCGATCGATGGCGAGTTCACCACCTGGGTGACGATTGAAGCAGATGAATCAGCTCCGCCGGCAACATTCGATAAACGAATTTGATCCCAGACCAATTTTTACCAGCAATAAAAAAGCCACCGCTGGGTGGCTTTTTTCTTATCTGGTGGGCGGTACAGGGTTTGAACCTGTGACCCCTGCCGTGTGAAAGCAGTGCTCTACCGCTGAGCTAACCGCCCGGTGAGGTGGCGAATTTTACGTTTAAGTGCCTGTTTGGTCAACCAAAATCGAGCTTATTGCAGCTTGCTGCCCCTCAGGGCGCGTACTTTGGCCGGCGGTTGGAAGGCATCGCTGCTCGCTTCGTTCCAAAACGCCTGGAACGCAGGATGGTTAGGCAATTCATCGCCGAGCAGGTCGCCCTGTTTCAGGAACTTGTGCAAAACCGCCAGTGCGCGCACTTCGGTGGATGAAACCCGGCGAATGATATGTTCGGGGCCGATTTCGTCGGGATGCTGCAATCCGGCTGCGGCCACCAATTCCTTCAGCGCTTTCAATGTGTTTTCATGAAAATAGTAGACGCGGGTCGCCTTGTCTTCCGGCACCAATGCTTTTTGCCGCGATGGATCCTGCGTTGCGACACCCGTTGGGCAACGGTCGGTATGGCAGCTTTGTGATTGGATGCAGCCGAGCGC
>CAZPCE010000142.1:0-7321 GCA_964584915.1 uncultured Arenimonas sp.
GCAACAAGGCGCGCTCGCCCGTGAAAACGAAATCAAGCAATTGCGTGCCGAGATCGAAAGCCTGACCCGGAAAGAGCAGCTTGGTAACGAGACGCTTACATCGATGCGCGACAAATTGCTGGAAGCCGAGCAGCTACGCGAAGATGCACAACGCAGCCTCTACTTGAGCCACCGCAGTGTTTCCGAATTGGCCGGCTCATTGCAGGGACAGAAAAGTCGTCTTGATTCTGCGCAGGCACGTGTCGCCCGCATTGATGCCGAGATTGCTCAACTCACCCAAACGCTGGAAGAGTCGCAAACGCAAGTGCGTGAAGCGCGTACACGACTCGAAAAAGCGATGGGTTCGATGGGAGATCTGGAAGCCGAACGCCTGCGCCTGGATACGGAACGTCGCGACCTGACGCTAGCCCGCGAATCCCGCGAACAAGCGCATCAACTTGCACTCAGTCTTGAATCGCAACGCACGAAAGTAAATGGCCTGATGCAATCACTGGCCCGCATGGGTAGTCAGCGGGCACAACTTGAAATTCGATTGTCAGAATTGACCGCGCAATTGGCCGAAGGCGATGCACCGGTATTGAAACTGCAAGCCGAACGCCAGGAGGTTCTGGATCAGCGTGTTATCGTCGAGAAAGATCTCGCTGCCGCCCGCTCGGCGCTGGATGGCATCGAAAATGAAATGCGCAAATACGAACAGACCCGTCAACAGTCCGATCAGCTGGCTCTCGCGCAGCGTGAAGCGATCAACAAGCGCCGTCTGGCCGAGCAGGCTTTCGTACTGAAATCCGAACAATTGTCCGAAGCCATAGCTGCGGCCGGCCTGGAGCTCGATGCCGTACTACAAACATTGACGGAAAATCTTGATCTTGAAGTGCTTCAGAAGAACCTCGTTGACATCGACAACAAGATGCGTCGCCTTGAACCGGTCAATCTGGCGGCGATTTCCGAATATCAGGAGCAAAGCACCCGTAAAACCTATCTTGATAGCCAGAACGAAGATCTGGTCAGTGCACTGACGACGCTCGAGGATGCCATCAAGAAAATCGATCGCGAAACCCGTGGCCGTTTCAAGGAAACCTTTGATCGCGTCAATTCGGGCGTGCAGGAACTTTACCCGCGCTTGTTCGGCGGTGGTCATGCGTATCTGGAACTGACCGGCGAAGATTTGCTGGATACCGGTGTTTCGATCATGGCGCGTCCGCCCGGCAAGCGCGTGTCGAATATCTCGCTTCTGTCCGGTGGTGAAAAAGCATTGACGGCGGTTGCGCTCGTGTTTGCGATCTTCCGTTTGAATCCGGCACCGTTCTGTCTGCTGGACGAAGTCGATGCTCCGCTCGATGAAGCGAACGTCGGCCGTTTCTCGGCGATGGTGCGCGAAATGAGCGAGAAGGTTCAGTTCCTGTTCGTTACCCATAACAAGGCAACGATGGAAGCGGCCAGCCAGTTGAGCGGCGTTACCATGCGCGAACCGGGCGTCAGCCGCCTGGTGTCGGTGGATCTGGATGAAGCATCGCGCTTGGTTGGCGCAGCCTAAGGAGATTTGAATGGATGGATTGAGCGATACCGCGCTGCTTCGAATCGGCATTGCCGTTGCTTTCATCATTCTCGTCGCGGTCATTTTATTCAGTAGCCGCAAAAAGCCGGAGCAGGGTGTTCGCACCAGTCTGCAGGACGATGGCGCCTCCAAGCGCATGGAGCCGACACTCAAGGATTTGCTTGAAGCGGAAGAAAGCGGCGAAACCATCTCGGGCGAACACCCCAACGATGACAGCGAAAAAGAAAAATCCGGCTATCTCGATGTTGGCGCCAGGCCGCACAAGGATTTCGATAAAGTCGTGAGTTTGTTGCTTGCCGCGCGCGCAGGCCAAACCTTGCAAGGCCCGGATCTGGTCGTTGCCGCGGAAAAAGCCGGATTGATTTACGGTCACCGCAATATTTTCCACCGCATGGTCGACAAGAATCACGAACAAGGCCCGATATTCAGCGTTGCCAATCTGGTGCAGCCCGGTATTTTCGATCTACGTACCATCAAGGAACTCAAAACGCCGGGTATCCATTTCTTCATTACCCTGCCGGGGCCTTCCAGCGCACTCGATGCTTGGGATGCGATGTTGCCGACGGCGCAACGCATGGCGGAACTGCTCGATGCCGTCGTGCTCGACGACCAGCGCAACGCACTCGGCCGTCAGCGCATTTCCCATATTCGCGAAGAATTGCGTACCTACGATCGTCAACGCGAAAAACTGAATATCAAACCGGGCCGTTGATCCATGGCTGCTTCGGAGCGAGTACTTCAATTAAAAAAATTGATTGAGGACGCGAACTATCAGTACCACGTGCTCGACGAGCCGCAGATCCCCGATCTCGAATACGATTTGCTGGTTCGTGAGCTTGAAGCGCTTGAGAAACAACACCCCGAGCTCGTCACTTCCGATTCGCCAACCCAACGGGTAGGCGCGGCGCTGCTCAGGGAGTTCGCGCAGGTACAGCACGAGGTTCCGATGCTGTCGCTGAACAATGCCTTCAGCGAAGATGAAATTTTCGATTTCGTAAAACGCATCAACGACACCCTGAATATTGAAGCGCCGTCGTTTTCAGTCGAGCCGAAGCTGGATGGCCTGGCTATCAGCCTTCGATACGAGAATGGTATTTTTGTGCAAGGTGCAACCCGCGGTGACGGAGCGACCGGCGAGGATGTCACGGTTAATTTGCGCACCATCAAGGCGATTCCTCTTCATCTGCGTGGGGCGGGACCCGATGTTCTGGAAGTTCGCGGCGAAGTTTTCATGCCCCGAGCCGAATTTGAAGCGTTCAACGAACGTGCACGCGAACGTGGCGAAAAAACACTGGCCAATCCGCGCAATGGCGCGGCGGGTTCCCTGCGACAACTGGATTCAAAAATTACCGCATCAAGACCCCTGAGTTTTTATGCCTACGGTCTGGGTAAAACGACTGGCTGGTCTTTGCCTGCGACCCATTCGGAAATGTTACGGGCGTTGAAATCTTTCGGCTTGCCGGTAAGTCCGGAGGTTTCGACGGCAAAAGGCGCCGATGGCTTACTGTCTTATTTCAAAAATATCGGCAAACAACGCGACAAGCTTCCGTACGATATTGATGGCGTCGTTTACAAGCTGGATCCATACGATCAGCAAAACGCGATGGGTTTCGTTTCCCGTGCCCCTCGCTGGGCGATAGCCCACAAATTCCCGGCGCAGGAACAACTCACCACGGTTGAGGCTATCGATTTGCAGGTCGGGCGCACTGGTGCCATTACACCGGTCGCGCGTTTGAAAGCAGTGAATGTCGCCGGCGTGGTCGTGACCAATGCGACATTACACAACGCGGATCAGATCGCACGTCTCGACGTTCGCGTTGGCGATACCGTGATTGTTCGACGCGCAGGCGATGTCATTCCCGAAGTCGTCAGCGTGATGATGGACAAACGTCCATTTCACCCGGGTGGCGAACCGTCGCATTTGCCGTTTGCCTTTCCGACGCAGTGCCCGGTTTGCGGTTCCGATGCCGTTCGCGAAGAAGGCGAAGCGGTTTTGCGATGCACGGGCGGTTTGTTTTGTCAGGCACAGCGAACGCAGGCCGTTATCCATTTCGCCTCGCGACGGGCGATGGATATCGATGGTTTGGGTGATCGCATTATCGAAGCGCTGGTCGATTTCGGCTATCTGAAATCGGTGGCTGATCTCTATTCCCTCACGCTGGACGATTTGCTGGAAATGAAACGTCGTAGCGACGAGCGCGACGGCAACACGCCGGAAACCGTGAAGCAGGGCAAGGTAGCGACCAAATGGGCCGAGAATATTCTGGCGGCAATCGCGAAGAGTAAAAACGCGACACTCGAACGCTTGTTGTTTGCATTGGGTATCCGCGATGTCGGCGAATCTACCGCTAAAACACTGGCAAAGTTTTTCGGTGCGCTTGATCCGGTCATGCATGCCGATCTTGATACCTTGATGCAGGTGCCGGACGTGGGACCGATAGTCGCGAGACGCATCGTGAATTTCTTCCATGAACACCACAATCGCGAAGTGATAGCAGGATTGCGTGCTGCCGGCGTGAATTGGCCGGAAAGTGCACCACAGCGGAGCGCCGAAGGGCCGCTGGTCGGCAAGACGATCGTGTTGACCGGCGGTTTGAGCAGCATGTCACGCGATCAAGCTGGCGATAAATTGGAAGCGCTGGGGGCCAAGGTGGCCGGAAGCGTTTCAAAGAAAACGAGTATAGTGATTGCTGGTGAAGCCGCCGGTTCCAAGCTGGAGAAAGCAAAGGAATTGGGCGTTGAAATATGGGACGAGAACCAGTTGATCGATTTCCTGTCGAAGCAGGGTTAAGCCTTCATTTGCTATGGTCAGTGGAACAGGAGAACGCGTCATGAAAGACTGGAAACCCACTGCTAATCTGAAAGCCCTCCGCCTCCGAGCCGAATTGATGGCGATGATTCGCCAGTTTTTTGCCGATCGCAAAGTGCTCGAAGTTGAAACGCCGATTCTTTCGCAAGCCGGCAATACCGATGCCAACATCGAAAGTTTCCAGCTGCAATTCAACGGCCACAAGTCGGCCGGTTCCAGTTTGCGTTGGCTGCGTACTTCGCCGGAATATGCGCTGAAACGCATGGTAGCTGCTGGTGTCGGCGATTGCTACGAACTCGGTCGCGTATTCCGCAACGGCGAGTCAGGCAAACGCCACAACCCGGAATTCACGATGCTGGAATGGTATCGGGTGGGTTGGAACCACAACCAATTAATGGATGAAACCGCCGAACTGGTCCGTGCCGCGATGCATCTTGCCGGCAAGAAAGCGACCGTTCGCGATATCAGTTTCCGACAGTTGTATCAGGATAAATTCGGTTTCGATCCACTCACGGTGCACGAGTCCGAGCTTAGAAGTCCGCTAGCAGTTTACGACATTGATCCCACCGGATTGACTCGTGACGATTGGCTGGATTTGTTGATGACGCACCTTATACAGCCGAGCATTCCGAACAACAGAATCCTGATGGTGTATGACTATCCGGCAAGCCAATGCGCCTTGGCGAAATTGCGGCCCGATGACGTCGCCGTCGCCGAGCGTTTTGAAGTTTATGTGGGGCCGTCGGAAGTGGCGAACGGTTATCACGAACTGACCGATGCCAACGAGCAGCGCGAACGCTTCGGCAAGGATTTGGCGAAACGCCAGAAACGCGCACAAATACAGGCGCCCGTAGACGAACGTCTGCTGGCGGCGCTGCCTAAAATGCCCAGCTGTGCCGGCGTAGCGGTGGGCGTTGATCGCTTGATGATGGCGATGATGGGTAGCGACCGGATTCAGGACGTGATCGCATTCCCGTTTGATCGGGCCTGATTACTCGGCCGGTACTTTCTCGATCACCAGTTTTTCAGCAATCGCATAACGATCGCGTCCGGTCCGCTTGGCTTGATATAACGCACTATCAGAAGCGCCGATCAACTGATCGGGGTCGTTGCTGTGATCCGGGAAAACGGCAATGCCGATGGAAGTGGTTATCTGCGGCAACATCTGGCCGTCATGCATCACTTCAAGTTTGCGGGCGGATTCCAGCAATTCCGTCGCCCGCCGCGTCGCAATTTCCTGATCCATTTCCGGCATGATCAGGATGAACTCCTCGCCACCTAGCCGGCAGGCAATATCCTCGTTGCGCACACTGCTTTGCAACATTCGCGAGAAAGCCACCAGCAGGGAATCACCGGCCTGATGGCCGAGCGTATCGTTGAAAATCTTGAAGTGATCAAGATCCAGCACCATCACCGACAGCGGTAATTTACGGCGCCGGCAGCGCGCCATTTCACGCCCCAGCGATTCTGTCAGATAGCGCCGGTTGAACAGGCCGGTCAGCGGATCGCGAACGGAAAGATCTCGTAAATGCTGCCGTAATTTCAGATTCGCCAGCGCAAGTGCGAGTTGTTCGGCTGCGGCAATCGCCACCGACAATTTCGGAAATGACCCGTGGCCGGATGTGCTCAGGTAAAGCCAGCCAAGCGATTCGCCCTGGGCCGTCAATGGGATGCAGGCGGAGCTGAGTACGTCCAGTCCCTCCGGCAATTCGATATGGGCGCAGGCACTGCCGGGCGCATCGCTATGGCTCAAGTGCACGCGTTTGCGTTGCAATGCCCAGCAATCGCGATGATGCGCCTGCATCTTGGTGTTGCCGACGTGGATTCCCCAAAGATGGGTGGCTTCGGCCAGGCCTTCACCGTCGATCAAGGGATAAATCGTGCCGGCACTGCCCGGCAGAAGCTGGGCGAGTAATTGCTGACTGACCTGAAGAATTTCGGCCAGATCCGTGCAACCGTGCAATAAATTGCCATAACGTCCAAGCTGGCTTAGTTCGCGTGCCATGACCTCGCGTTCTTCGCTGAGTTTTTCGATGTGGACCTTCGCCATGGCCATTTGTTTTTCGTGATCCCGCTGCGCACTCGAGAACTTCGAAAAAAGCCAGATCAGGTAGGCAGTCAGCGCGATGGATACCGAAGCCAGTATCCAATGCAAAACCGGATCGGAAGCCGTGAGTGCCATGACTGACACGCAGGCGAACAAGGCTGCAGACGCAAGCCAGAAGTGGGGTCTGAATGATGACGGGGTTGGTGTTGTGTCACTCATGCCCACACCATAGAACGAAAGAGGGGATCAAGACAATCTAAGGCGTCACATTTATGGTATCGAATTCAGTATGTGTGCAGATATGAATTGCAGATTCAAAAATTGGCAAAGATAGATTGAAAAATCACGGTTTTTTTATTGCTTTCTTTCGAACGGTTGCTTTTGCAGTGACTTTCTTGACGACAATTTTCTTGACGTTGTTCTGCTTCGATGATTTGCCAGGTTCGCTTGGTCTGGGGCCGGCATTCATCGCGGCAACGGCCGCGCGTTTGCCCCAGGCTGTCGCAAATTTTAGCGGTGGCAACGCCAGTGACAAAGCTTCGGCGCTCCAGCTTTTCAATGTGCTGGGCGCCATCTGCAATGCATCCGACAGAGGGGCTGGCAACCAGTCGGCGCCCGCTTTGCGCAAACGGCATACCGAATCGGCATAGCGTCCGGCTGCCCAGGTAGCGGCAATGGCTTTCGAACAGGCGGTAACCAAGGGCTCCAGCGGCGTGTAACGCATGAGCGGAATCACGAAGGGTTTCGGCAGCCAGGCTTTCAAGACCGCATACAAACCTTCCTGCGTGGCGAGTGGAGTCAGCACGCTTTGCGTTTGCGCCACGGCCAGAATGCCTTCGATTTCCCAACCGGCTGGCTTCAGTCGATAGCGAGAATAGATTTCTTTCACCATCAAACGTTGAATGCGCTC
>CAZPCE010000143.1:0-7301 GCA_964584915.1 uncultured Arenimonas sp.
CACGCAAAAAGGCAGCGAACATCGCGATCTGATGATGCCGGAAGGCTTCCTGAGCAATAACGCCGGCGGCATTCTCGGCGGTATTTCCACCGGGCAGGAAATTACCTGCTCGGTCGCTTTCAAACCCACTTCCAGCTTGCGTTTGCCGGGCACGAGTGTCGATATCAGCGGCAACCCGATTGAAGTCGTCACCACCGGTCGCCACGATCCTTGCGTAGGTTTGCGGGCAACGCCGATTTGCGAAGCGATGATGGCGCTAGTGTTGATGGACCAGGCACTGCGGCACCGCGCGCAGTGCGGCGATGTTGGTGCGATCACGCCGAAGTTGTGAGTACGTCGGCGATTCGCGCGTCAACGAAATATCGTTATCACAACATAGCCAATCACCATGTTGGCCATGTTCAATTGCTGTAAACTTTGAATCCCAAAAATCAAAATAAATTCCCTGCAGAAAAATCATGACTAGTCCACAAGAATTCGTTGTTGCGGTTGTTGGCGCTACCGGTGCGGTAGGCGAGGTGATGTTGTCGGTTTTGCAGGAGCGCAAATTCCCGATCAAGAAACTCATCCCCCTGGCAAGCGAGCGTTCGGCAGGCAAGCAGGTGGATTTTGGCAACCACAAGATTACCGTGCAGGATCTGGCGACCTTTGATCCGACCGGTGTGGATATCGCACTGTTTTCGGCAGGCGGTTCGACTTCGAAGGAATACGCGCCGAAATTCGCGGCAGCCGGTGCCATCGTGATCGATAACAGTTCGGCTTTCCGCAGCGACGACGATGTGCCGTTGGTGGTATCCGAAGTCAACGCCGATGCATTGGAAAGCATTCCGCGCGGCATTATCGCCAACCCCAATTGTTCGACGATGCAATTGATGGTCGCATTGGCACCGATTCACCGGGCTTACGGTATTACCCGCATCAACATCGCGACTTACCAATCGGTGTCGGGTACGGGCCAGAAGGCCATGGAAGAACTCGGCAAGCAAACCGCCGCGATCCTGAGTTTCCAGGATCCGAACCCGCAGGTATATCCGGTGCAAATCGCCTTCAACGTGATTCCGCACGGTGGCGATTTCCTTGAAAACGGCTACACGACCGAAGAAATGAAATTGGTATGGGAAACCCGCAAGATTCTGTCGGCACCCGAGATTCAGATCAATGCCACCGTGGTCCGAGTACCCGTGTTCTATGGTCACTCGGAAGCGGTGCATATTGAAACCCGCGATAAAGTTACGGCGGCCCAGGCACGCGCATTATTGGAAAATGCCCCCGGCATCGAAGTGGTGGACGAGCACAAGGCGGGGGCCTATCCCACTCCCGTGACCCATGCTTCTGGCAATGATTCGGTCTATGTCGGGCGTATCCGGGAAGACATCTCGCACCCGCGTGGCCTCGATCTCTGGGTTGTTTCGGACAATATTCGCAAGGGTGCCGCCTTGAACGCGGTACAGATAGCAGAACTGCTGATTGACAGAAAGCTCTTGAAAAAAGGCGCGTAAACGGTTATTTCATAGGGAATATATCCG
Source organism: uncultured Arenimonas sp. (assembly GCA_964584915.1). GTDB lineage: Bacteria > Pseudomonadota > Gammaproteobacteria > Xanthomonadales > Xanthomonadaceae > Arenimonas. The sequence goes on from CAZPCE010000143.1 coordinate 1,527, forward strand.
CTCATGCGCGCTCGAATTTGGCTTTTGGCGTGCTGGCACCGAATCAGGATGGGGAGCGTTGCGCGTGAATAACCGATACTTAAAGCTGAGTCTGGCAATGGGATTGGCCTTGGGAAGCTCGCAGGTAATGGCCTTGGGTCTTGGGCAGCTGCAAGTGAAATCCGGCTTAAATCAACCACTTGTCGCGGAAATCCCGATTTTCGCCGCGATGCCGGGTGAAGTCGACAACCTCAATATTCGTTTGGCATCGCCCGAAGCTTTCGAGCGAGTCGGCCTGCAAAGGCCCGGCTACCTGACTGCCAATCTTTCTTTCAGCGTAGGCAAAAATGCGCGCGGTCAGAACGTGGTGCTGGTGACATCGACCGGAAAATTCGTCGAACCATTCCTGAGCTTCCTGATCGAAGCCGATTGGGGCCGTGGCAGTGTTACGAAGGAATACACGGCGTTAATTGATCCTCCGTATATCGCCAAAGCCATCGTTCGTCCGATGCAAGCTCCAAGCGTTGCGGTCGCTCCAGTGCAATACGCACCGCCACCAGAACCCACGCTGCCACCGATCGTATTGAAGGCTGAACCAGAACCAGCGCCCGCGCCCGCGGTAGCCGATCAACCGGCACCGCTGATTTTCGAACCGGCACCGGCACCTGCCCCGGTGGTAGTTGCGCCTGAACCCACACCGGTAGTCGCTGATAATCCGGCTCCTGCGGTCCCCAGCTATTCTCCGCCCGAGCCGGTTGCTCCCGCTCCAGCAGCACAAGCAAACAATACCGGAGCCTATGGCCCGGTCCAGACCGGCAAAACCCTCTGGTCCATTGCAGAAGAAGTACGCCCCGATGCGAGCGTGACCATCAAGCAGATGATGGTGGCCTTGCTGCGCGCCAATCCGGAAGCCTTTGACGGCGATAACGTCAACAAGCTGAAGCGTGGTTCGGTGTTGCGTATTCCCGGTCGCGACGAGGCGGCAATTCTTACCGACGAGCAAGCCGCCGCATTGGTGGCCGAGCAGTCGGCAAGTTTGCGCGCACAACGCGCGCCGGTTCCGCAGCCTAGCGAAGCGGTTGCCGAAACTCCTTCGGCCCAGCCGATTGACGAGCCGGTCGCCCCCGAAGTTGCCGATGCGCCTAAACCGGTCGTGACGCAAGCAAAACCGAAACCTGCCGTGGCCAAAGTCAGTAAACCGAAAGCGCGTCTGGAAATCGTTCCTCCAAGTGGTAAATCCAGCGCGAAAGCGGCCCAGTCCGGAGCTTCGGCTTCCGGTGGTACAGAATTACGTGCAGAACTTACTCAGGCACGCGAAGACATAGCTGTGCGTGACTCCGAGATTTCCGAATTGAAATCCCGTGTCACCGACTTGGAAAGCCAGCAAACCGATACCCAAAAACTGATCGCAATGAAGGACAGCCGTCTGAAGGAATTGCAAGACGAGCTGGATAAAAAACGAGCGACGGTTCCTGAAGTTAAACCCGCTGCCGCGGCAGCGACCGATGCTGCGGCACCTGTCACTGCCGAAACGGTTTCCGAGCCTTGGTACATGAACCCGATGCTGCACTATGGCGCCGGCGGTTTATTGCTGCTGGGTGGTCTGGTGTGGTTCTTGCGTCGCAACAAGAACAAGCCGGAAGAGGACGAGCCCGTCGTTTCACGTCGTATTTCCGATGATGCCGACTTGCAGGCGAGCTTGTCGTCACTGCAAGACGCGAAAACCGTCCATCAGGATAAAACCTCACCCGGCAAAGCCGTTAAAGTGGAAAGCAATACTGAAGTACGTGCAGCCGCTCCCGTAAAACCGGCGGTAGTGATTCCGCTGGAAGACCCGGAACTCACCGGATTGCGCAACGCCGTGCGATCGAAGCCGCAGGATCTTGAAGCCCATTTGGCATTGTTGCGCTATTACTATGCGCGCGGTGAAAGCAAAGACTTCGAAGCTACCGCTCAAACCATGCGAACCCATGTCAGCACGGCGCAAGACCCGCGTTGGCGCGAAGCCGTGGTGATGGGTGTTGCCTTGTTGCCTGGCCATGCCCTGTTCAATCAGGCCGGCTGGAATTCGCCCAAATTCGAAACACCGAAAGAAGCGCCGCCCGCCGCAGTTGCCATGGAAGTACCTGCCGCCGCTCCCGCACCTGTTGAAGAAGAGCCATCGTTCCTGTCGCAACAAGACATGGAAGAGCTGGACAATCTGGAAGCCGTCTCCATCGTTCCGACGACGCCAGCCACTGCACCCTCGGCTGCCGATATTCCAGACGACATCATGTTGATGAGTGAAAGCGAATTTGTCGCGCTCGATAATATGCCCGACATCCATCGTTCGGAATCCGAGCTGATGGATATTGACGCAGCAAGCTCGACGAAAATCGAACTGGCCCGCGCCTATCTTGAAATCGGCGACGTGGAAGGTGCCCGTTCCATGCTGGAAGAAGTGGCCATCAACGGTTCGGCTCCTGCAAAGGCCATGGCGCAGCGCATTATCGGCGAGCTCGGCTAGAGTTTTTTGATTGTTTCCTTTAAAAGGGCCGGTTCGCCGGCCCTTAGTTTTTTATAATTATCGACTATGAGATACGCCCTTGGCATTGAATACGACGGCAGCGCCTATCTTGGCTGGCAGCGTCTATCGGAAGGCAATACCGTGCAGGCTGCGGTAGAGAATGCCCTGTCTTTTGTCGCGCATCATACCGTGCAAGTGGTCTGTTCCGGGCGCACCGATGCCGGCGTGCATGCACAATGCCAGGTGATCCATTTCGACAGCGATTCGATCAGAACCAATCGCGCCTGGGTGCTGGGCACCAACACGCGGCTTCCCCAGGATGTCCGGGTTCTGTGGTGCCAGCCAATGCCGGATGAATTTCACGCGCGCTACTCGGCACGTGCGCGACGATATCGTTACACGATTTTGAATCGGGCCATACCACCGGCGATGCAGCGTCATTTTCTGAGCTGGGAACGCCTGCCCCTGGATGCCGATGCGATGCACGAGGCAGCACAGGCTTTATGCGGTCAGCAGGATTTCACGACGTTTCGTACGGTCAAGTGTCAAGCGAAGCATCCGAATCGCGATCTGCATGACATCAGTGTCCGGCGTTTCGGTGAAGAAGTGATCGTGGAAGTTCAGGCCAATGCGTTTTTGCATCACATGGTCCGCAATATCGTAGGCAGCTTGATCGTCATTGGCCGTGGTGAAAAACACGTTGGCTGGATGGCGGAGCTGCTGGCTTTGAAAGATCGTACAAAAGCGGGGCCTACTGCGCCGGCCGAAGGCCTGGTGTTCATGGGTGCCAAATATCCGCAAGAATGGGCATTGCCTGTGCAGGTGACATTATGAGAACGCGAATAAAATTTTGTGGCCTGACTCGTCCCGGCGATGTGCGCTTGGCCGTGGAACTGGGCGTGGACGCCATCGGTTTTATCTTCGCCAGGCAAAGCAAACGCAAACTGGAAGAAGAGCAAATCGAAGGCTTGCGCCAGGCATGCTCGCCGCTGGTCAGCGTGATTGCGCTGTTCATGGACAACACCGGCGTCGAAGTATCGTCGGCGATCCGTTCACTGTCGCCGAATCTCCTGCAATTCCACGGTGCCGAAAACGATACGTTCTGCCGGAGCTTCGGTCTGCCGTTCATCAAAAGCTTGCCGATGGGCGAGGGCGCACTTGATCCAATCCAGGCGATCAAGCGTTATCCCTCGGCAGCGGCATTTTTACTGGACGGCCATCGCCCGGGAGAAACCGGCGGACGCGGTGAAAAATTCGATTGGAATATAATTCCCACATTAAACAAACCGTTTTTTCTGGCCGGTGGTTTGAGCCCTTCCAATGTGGCGCAGGCGATAAAAACCAGTCGTCCCTACGCGGTGGACGTGAGCAGTGGAATCGAGAGTGCGCCGGGAATCAAAGACGGCGAAAAAATGGCGCAATTCGTGGAAGAAGTTCGCAGTGCGGATCGGAATGCCTACCTTTAAACGATGTGATTTGCCTGAATACAAGACAATTCGAGAAAACTGGAATGAACGCTGAAATGAAAATCGATGATTACAATGCCTATCCGGATGCCAGCGGACATTTCGGCATCTATGGCGGCAGTTTCGTTTCCGAAACTTTAATGGCGCCGCTTGCCGAATTGACCGAAGCCTACGACCGTTATCGGGTCGATCCGCAGTTCCTGGCCGAACTCAAACACGATTATCAGCACTATGTCGGTCGCCCAAGTCCGATTTACGAAGCCGTGCGGCTTTCGAAACATGTGGGCGGTGCGCGGATTTTCCTGAAGCGCGAAGATTTGAATCATACCGGCGCGCACAAGATCAATAACACAATTGGCCAGGCGATGCTTGCAAAGCGCATGGGCAAGACCCGCATCATTGCCGAAACCGGCGCCGGCCAACATGGTGTTGCGTCCGCCACCGTTGCCGCGCGACTGGGAATGGAGTGTGTCGTTTACATGGGCGCAGTGGATATCGAACGCCAAGCGATCAACGTATTCAGAATGAAGCTGCTCGGCGCCAAAGTCGTTGCCGTGCATTCGGGGTCGAAAACATTGAAAGACGCCTTGAACGAAGCCATGCGTGACTGGGTCAGTAACGTGGATGACACGTTTTACATTATCGGTACTGCCGCGGGCCCCAGCCCCTATCCACGCATGGTGAGGGATTTCAATTCGGTCGTCGGCCACGAGTGCCGTGCACAAATGCTGGAACAACATGGCCGTTTGCCCGATGCGATCGTTGCCTGCGTTGGTGGCGGTTCGAATGCCATCGGAATGTTTCATCCGTTTTTGAATGATCCGGAAGTGAAGATTTACGGCGCCGAAGCCGCGGGCGAGGGCATTGAAACCGGCAGGCATTCGGCGTCATTGTCGGCGGGGCGTCCCGGTGTTTTGCATGGCAACCGAACCTATCTGATCTGCGATGACGACGGCCAGATTATCGAAACCCATTCGATTTCCGCCGGCCTCGATTATCCGGGCGTCGGTCCGGAACATTCGTTTTTGAAAGATACCGGTCGCGCGAATTACGTCGGCATCACCGATGACGAATGCATGGAAGCTTTCCATTTGCTTGCTCGTACCGAAGGCATTCTGGCCGCGCTGGAATCCAGTCATGCCATTGCACAGGCGATGAAGCTCGCCAAAGAAATGCCGAAAGACGCAATCGTGCTCGCGAATCTTTCCGGCCGCGGCGACAAGGACATCTACACGATTGCAAAACGCGAAGGGATCAGCCTGTGAGCATTACCTCGAATCGCATCGCAATCAAACTCGCCGATCTGAAAGCAAAAAATAAGAAAGCACTGGTGCCGTTTATTACCGCCGGCGACCCATCGAAAGAAAGCACCGTGGCGATCATGCATGGGCTGGTAAAAGGCGGCGCCGATATTATCGAGCTCGGCGTTCCGTTCTCCGATCCCATGGCGGACGGCCCCACCATTCAACGCAGTTCCGAACGTGCGCTCGAACGCGGCGTCAATACCAATTTCGTTTTTGATTGCGTAAAAAAATTCCGCGAACAAAACAACGAAACGCCAATCGTGCTGATGGGTTATTTGAATCCTATCGAAATGCGCGGCTTGGATGCTTACGCCGGGCAAGCGGTCGCGGCGGGTGTCGATGGCGTATTGCTGGTGGATCTGCCGCCGGAAGAAGCGGCGCCGATGCGCGTCGCTTTCAATGCGCACGGATTGAAACTGATTTCGCTGGCGGCGCCGACGACCACACCTGAACGTCTGCATCGATTGGCGAATGAATCACAGGGTTATTTGTACTACGTCAGTTTTGCCGGCGTGACCGG
>CAZPCE010000144.1:0-6409 GCA_964584915.1 uncultured Arenimonas sp.
TCCGGAGCGTGCGCTTGATCTTCTTGTCCTTGCCCGCGTTGGTCTCGACGTGGAGGCTGCAGACGACGTTGTCGGTCTTGCGAATGAGCGCCACACACTTGGTGAGCGAGGTGACCTGCTTGCCGAGGTCGGGGAACCGGTGTGTTGCCCTTCAATTGCTTCAGGGGGCGATTGATCGCGCGGCCTGCGATGCAAGCAACCACGAAATCGGCGCGATTTGAAGGTTCAGGGGCAGGGCATCCGAACAGCAGGGGTATGGAATCCCTGATGGAATTGCCGGCAAGCGCAATGTCCTGTCGCGCCCTTGCGCCGCGCCTGAGGAGCCGTCGGGCGCCAGCTTGTCCCGGCCGCGGGCATTTTCCATGCCAGCCCCCGTTGACGGGATTTAACAGTTCCCCCATAATTCCGCTTCTGCTGTGCGCCCGTAGCTCAGCTGGATAGAGCACCAGGCTACGAACTTGGTGGTCGGGAGTTCGAATCTCTCCGGGCGCGCCACTAATTCAGGCAAAAAGGGTGCTTCGGCACCCTTTTTGTTCGGTGCCCCCTTCCAGCACGTTGCGTGCCTGGAGAGGGATGCCTAAAGTTTGAATCCGGTTCGTTTCGGCGGTCCGGGGCCCGTCCATCGGGGTATAGCGCAGTCTGGTAGCGCGCCTGGTTTGGGACCAGGATGTCGGGGGTTCGAATCCCTCTACCCCGACCAGCTTGGCCCTGTGCTGCCTGCGCATGGCGGGTTGGGTGCACAATCGAGTCGAGCGCCCGTAGCTCAACTGGATAGAGCACCGGCCTTCTAAGCCGGCGGTTACAGGTTCGATTCCTGTCGGGCGCGCCACGTTTTTGCTTAGTGTTACCGCAACAGGTTGCAATGGTGGATGTAGCTCAGCTGGTTAGAGCATCGGATTGTGATTCCGAGGGTCGCGGGTTCGAGCCCCGTCTTCCACCCCAGTCACTGGATGCGGCATAATGCCGCGTCCGCTGTCTCAAAGCGGCAGGAAAGATTCAGGGCTGTTAGCTCAGTTGGTAGAGCAGTTGACTCTTAATCAATAGGTCGAAGGTTCGAATCCTTCACGGCCCACCATTCCACCTTCATAGCGATGGGTACGTTTTGCGAAAGTGGCGGAATTGGTAGACGCCCTGGTTTTAGGTACCAGTGCCGTAAGGCGTGAGAGTTCGAGTCTCTCCTTTCGCACCATCCGGTCGATGTGCAATCAAAACGTGAGCACGCGACTTTTTATTATCGCGCCTGAAAGCGCGGCCGCAGGAGTTGTTATGCAAGTTTCATTGGAAAACACCGCTAATCTTGAACGTCGTATGACGGTGAACGTACCCGCAGCGCGCCTGGATCAAGTGGTGGAAAGTCGCCTGCAGGAAATTGCGCGCACCTCAAACATGAAAGGCTTCCGCAAAGGCAAAGTGCCTGCGAAAGTCATCGAACAACGATTTGGCCAGCAGGTTCGTGCCGAGGCTTATGGCGATCTGGTCCGAATGACTTTTGGTGAAGCGGTTCGTGAAAAGAACCTGCAGCCAGCTGGCGCACCGAATATCGAAGCCGGAAAAAATGGCGAAGACGGCGAAATCAGCTTTTCGGCCACCTTCGAAGTGGTGCCGGATTTCGGAAACATCGACGTCAGCAAGCTCGAAGTGATTCGTGAAACTTCAAAAGTGGAAGATAGCGACATTGAAAACATGATCGAAACCTTGCGCCTGCAGCGTCGCGGCTGGATGCCCGTTGAAACGGCTGCAGAGGCCGGTTCGCTTGTGAATGTCGAAACATTCGCGCAGACCGATGAGGTACGCTTGCCCGCCGAAGGTTCCGAAAAAGGCGCGACGGTTGTCGGTTCCAATGTCATGTTCCCCGAAATCGAATCGCAGCTGATCGGCCTGAAAGCCGGTGACGAGCGTACGGTCGAAGTCACTTTTCCCAACGATTGGCGAGTAGCGGAACTTGCCGGCAAGGCGACCAAAGTTACCGTAACGATTACTAAAGTCTCCCAGCCGGTTATGCCCGACGTCGATGAAGCATTCATCAAGAGTTTCGGCATTCGCAGCGGCAAGCTCGATCAGTTTCACAAGGAAGTTCGCAACAACCTGGAACGCGAACTGAAAGGCAATTTGATGTTCCGTTTGCGTGCGGAAGTTGCCAAGAAACTTATTGCTGCCTATTCACACGTCGAACTGCCGCCCCGTCTGGTGCTTGCAGAAGCGCAAAGCATGGCCCGTGCAGCCGAACAGCAAGCACGTCAGCAAGGCCAGCAAGTGACCCTCACGCACGAACAATTCCTGCCAAGTGCCCATAATCGGGTTGCTGCCGCACTTCTGGTAGGTGAAATCGCCCGCCAAAATGACCTGAAACTGGATTCGGCGCGTTTGAAAGAAACCATGCAGCTGATCGCTTCGACCTACGAAGATCCGTCGCAGGTCATTGAACTTTACCGTAACGATCCCAATATGATGTCTCAACTGCAGAATCGCGTGATGGAAGAACAGGTCATTGATTGGATTGCCGAACGCGCGCAATCTACCGAAACCAGCCTGAGCTTCACGGACGCCATGCGACCAGCTGCCTAACAGCACATTTTGGAGAACGTCATGCATGTAACAACTGGGCAAGCTGCAACGGGTTTGAACTTGGTACCGATGGTTGTGGAGCAAACCCCGCGCGGTGAACGTGCGTACGATATCTATTCACGTTTGTTGAAAGAACGCGTGATTTTCCTGGTGGGCCCGGTCGATGATTACGTGGCTAATGTCGTCGTCGCGCAATTATTGTTTCTGGAAGCGGAAAACCCCGAAAAAGACATTAGTCTGTATATCAACTCCCCGGGTGGCGGTGTCACTGCGGGCATGGCGATTTACGACACCATGCGATTCATCAAGCCAGACGTCAGTACCATATGCGTCGGCCAGGCTTGCAGTATGGGCTCGTTTTTGCTGGCGGCAGGTGCCAAGGGCAAGCGCTATATCCTGCCAAATTCGCGCGTGATGATTCACCAGCCCTCGGGCGGTGCGCAGGGTCAGGCAACCGATATCGCCATCCAGGCCAAGGAAATCCTGTACTTGCGGGAACGCCTGAATGCCGAGCTGGCCCAAAATACCGGGCAAACGATCGAAAAAATCGCCCAGGACGTCGAACGCGACTATTTCATGTCGGCAGAGGAAGCAAAATCCTACGGAGTCGTTGACTCGGTCCTCACCAGCCGTCCGGAAGATAGTATCCAGGCGGGTTAATCCCCAATCGCGACACATTCAGCCAAAGCCATCCCGGAATCACCGTGGATGGCTTTGCGTAAATAAAACCTGTGTTATTCTCAAATCGTACATATTTGGCCTCGTAGGCTGGGTGAAAGCATGACTGACGAACGTCAGGGCCGGTCCGGCGACAATAGTAAAGTTTTGTATTGCTCTTTCTGCGGCAAAAGCCAGCATGAAGTGCGGAAGTTGATAGCGGGCCCGAGCGTGTTCATTTGTGATGAATGCGTCGAGCTATGCAATGACATTATTCGCGAAGAGCTGGAAGAAAAAGCGTCGGCTGCGCGCAGCCACCTGCCAAAACCGCGCGAAATTCTTGAAGTCCTCGATCAGTATGTGGTCGGACAGCCACGCGCGAAGAAAACGCTTTCGGTGGCCGTCTACAATCATTACAAGCGGATCGAATCACGCCAGAAAAATGACGATATCGAATTGGCAAAATCTAACATCCTGCTGATCGGGCCGACGGGTTCCGGCAAGACTTTATTGGCAGAAACGCTGGCGCGCCTGTTGAATGTGCCGTTTACGATCGCCGATGCCACTACCCTTACCGAAGCCGGTTATGTCGGCGAAGACGTCGAAAACATCATCCAGAAGCTGTTGCAAAAATGCGATTACGACGTCGAAAAAGCGCAGAGTGGCATCGTTTATATCGATGAAATCGACAAGATTTCCCGTAAATCTGAGAATCCATCGATCACCCGCGATGTCTCCGGAGAAGGCGTTCAGCAGGCATTGTTGAAATTGATCGAGGGTACGGTTGCATCCGTTCCGCCACAAGGCGGTCGAAAGCACCCGCAGCAGGAATTCCTGCAAGTCGATACCAAGAACATGTTGTTCATTTGTGGCGGCGCTTTCTCGGGTCTCGACAAGATCATCCAGCAACGAACGACGGATGCCGGCGGTATTGGCTTTGGAGCCAAAGTAAAGAGCTCGGAGCGCAAGGCTGATACAGGCAAGCTTCTGCACGATGCGGAGCCGGAAGATTTGATCAAGTTTGGCTTGATTCCGGAATTCGTGGGCCGGCTGCCGGTGGTTGCTTCGCTTGAAGAACTTGACGAACAGGCGCTGGTGAAAATCCTGACCGAACCGAAAAATGCGATCAGCAAGCAGTTCAAGAAACTGTTTGAAATGGAAGGTGTAGAACTTGAAATTCGTCCGGACGCCTTGTTGGCGGTCGCACGGAAGGCCTTGAAGCGTAAAACCGGTGCGCGTGGTTTGCGGACAATTCTGGAGTCTGTATTGCTCGATACCATGTATGATCTTCCATCAATGGAAAACGTCAGCAAAGTGGTCGTCGATGAATCGGTGATCAATCATCAAACCGAGCCGTACATCATTTATTCCAATACGGCGCCGGCAGCCCGTGCGGCATCCGGCGACTAAGGCCTCGATGTTTACAAAACTTTACAACGGGCCGACAACATCGGCCCGTTTTTCTTTGTATGTTGCACTCTATGCGGTTGCAATTGACTTAGACATCCCCATTAACGGCATATAGGGGCCAAGCGCCCATGGAGAAAACAATGGAAGTTAAAGTTGCCGGCACCCAGTTAGATCTGCCCGTGCTCCCACTGCGCGATGTGGTGGTTTATCCGCATATGGTCATTCCACTTTTTGTCGGGCGCGAGCGCTCGATCAAGGCACTTGATTTGGCGATGGCTGCAGACAAGCAAATTTTACTGCTGGCTCAGAAAAGCCCGGATACCGACGATCCGGCGCCGGAGGATCTGTATACGATCGGCACATTGGCTAACGTACTTCAATTGCTGAAACTTCCCGATGGAACGATCAAGGTATTGGTCGAGGGTACCGCGCGGATAAGGATGACGGGATTTTCCGAGCGGGAAACCGCCATGACCGGCACGGCACATACGGTTGACTCGGTATTCGATCGAGATCCGCGTGAGCTGGATGTTACGCAACGTTCGCTGATGTCGCTGTTCGAACAATACGTAAAAACCAACCGAAAACTACCTCCGGAACTGTTAAGCACCTTGTCCGGAATAGATGATCCGAGCCGTTTCGCCGATACTGTTTCCGCGCATTTGAGTACTCGTCTGGTCGACAAGCAAACGCTGCTTGAAATCCTGAATGTGGGCGAACGCCTGGAAATGCTTATCGGTCTGGTTGACGGTGAAATCGACGTCCAGCAAATCGAAAAGCGCATTCGCGGTCGTGTCAAATCGCAAATGGAAAAAAGCCAGCGCGAATATTATTTGAACGAGCAAATGAAGGCCATCCAGAAAGAGCTTGGCGAAAACGAGGAGGCCCCGAACGAACTCGAGGAGTTGGCCAAGAAAATTGCCAGCGCCGGAATGACGAAGGAAATCGAGGCCAAGGCAAAAGCCGAGCTCAACAAGTTAAAGCAGATGTCGCCGATGTCTGCCGAAGCCACCGTGGTCCGTAATTATCTCGATTGGCTGACCGGTGTGCCCTGGAAGAAGGGCAGTAAGGTTCGCAAGGATTTGAAAGAAGCGCAGAAAGTTCTCGATGCAGATCATTATGGTCTTGAAAAAGTCAAAGATCGCATTCTGGAATACCTGGCGGTACAGGCTCGCGTGAAAAAAATGCACGGACCGATTTTGTGCCTGGTCGGGCCGCCTGGCGTAGGCAAGACATCGCTGGGGCAGAGTATAGCGAAGGCGACCAATCGCAAATTCATCCGCATGAGCCTGGGCGGCGTCCGCGATGAAGCGGAAATTCGCGGCCATCGCAGAACGTATATTGGTTCGATGCCAGGACGTATCGTGCAAAACCTGAATAAAGTCGGGACCAACAATCCATTGTTCGTGTTGGATGAAATCGACAAGATGAGCATGGATTTCCGTGGTGATCCTTCATCGGCATTGCTCGAAGTTCTGGATCCGGAACAGAACCACACTTTCAACGATCATTATCTCGAAGTGGACCTGGATTTATCGGAAGTGATGTTTATCGCGACGGCAAACTCGCTCAATATTCCGGGTCCATTGCTGGATCGTATGGAAGTCATAAGGATCCCCGGCTATACAGAAGAAGAAAAACTGAATATCGCCCAGCGCTATTTGCTGCCGAAGCAGTTGAAAGGCAATGGTTTGAAAGAAGGCGAACTGAAAATCCAGGATGATGCCTTGCGTGACATCATCCGTTATTACACCCGTGAATCAGGCGTTCGTAATCT
>CAZPCE010000144.1:6419-7286 GCA_964584915.1 uncultured Arenimonas sp.
CGCAAGGTGGTCAAGGAAATCGCGCTGGCCGGCCCAAAAGCAGGTCAGGTCAAAAAGGATGGCAAGGCTGCAAAGAAAATGGCGACGATCAAGGTGTCGTCCGCGAACCTGGATAAATACCTGGGTGTTCAGCGTTTTGATTTCGGATTGGCCGAAGAAAAAAGCGAAGTTGGCCTGGTTACCGGATTGGCATGGACGGAAGTTGGCGGCGACTTGCTGCAAATCGAAGCAACTTTGATGCCGGGCAAGGGGCAATTGATCCTTACCGGACAGCTCGGCGATGTTATGCAGGAGTCGGTAAAGGCAGCCCATACCGTTGTGCGTTCAAGATCGGAGGCGCTTGGACTTGATACCGAGTTCCATCAAAAATTCGATATCCATGTGCATGTGCCCGAAGGTGCGACACCGAAAGACGGGCCCAGCGCGGGCATTGCCATGGTTACCGCTCTGGTTTCCGCTCTTTCTGGCGTGCCGGTTCGTGCTGATGTAGCGATGACCGGTGAAATAACATTGCGTGGACGTGTATTGCCGATCGGTGGATTGAAGGAAAAGCTGCTCGCTGCGCTACGTGGCGGCATCAAGACGGTTTTGATTCCGCTGGAAAACAGAAAAGATCTTGCCGACATTCCGAAGAACGTCACGCAAGACCTTGAGATTATTCCAGTTAAGTGGATTGACGAAGTGCTGGATGTCGCATTGGTGCGTCCTTTGTCGCCATCAACAGAATCGACCAGCGCTGTCAAGGAAACTGCCGAAAATACTGGCCGCGATTCTGATCCAAACACGTTACGTCATTAAGCAAAAACGAAAGTTTACTGAGAGCCGCGAAAAATATGGCTCTCAGTGCTTGCTTATGTAAAAAAGCAC
>CAZPCE010000145.1:0-7277 GCA_964584915.1 uncultured Arenimonas sp.
GTCACGGCCGGCTGGTTGTCGTCGGCGGTCGAGAAAGTTTGCGATGCCTTGGTAGGAATCGTGGTGTTCTTTTCGATGATCTTGGTGAACACGCCGCCCATGGTTTCAATACCCAGGCTGAGTGGAGTCACGTCGAGCAACAATACGTCTTTCACGGTACCGGCCAACACGCCACCTTGAATGGCAGCGCCGATGGCGACGGCTTCGTCAGGGTTCACGTCTTTACGCGGTTCCTTGCCGAAGAATTCGCTGACGGCAGCTTGCACGCGAGGCATGCGGGTCATACCGCCGACCAGAATCACTTCGGAAACATCCGAGGCTTTCAGGCCGGCATCTTTCAATGCAATGCGGCATGGCTCGATGGTTTTCTTGACCAGATCGTCCACCAGTGCTTCCAGCTTGGCTCGGGTCAACTTGATGTTCAGATGTTTTGGACCCGAAGCATCGGCAGTGACGTACGGCAAGTTGACGTCTGTTTGCTGCGACGAACTCAATTCGATCTTGGCGCGCTCTGCTGCATCTTTCAGACGCTGCAATGCGAGTGGGTCGTTACGCAGGTTGATACCCTGTTCTTTCTGGAACTCTTCGACGAGAAAATCGATCACGCGGTTATCGAAATCTTCACCACCGAGGAACGTGTCGCCGTTGGTTGCCAATACTTCGAATTGCTTTTCTTCATCGATGTTCGCGATTTCGATAATCGAAACGTCAAACGTACCGCCGCCGAGATCGTACACGGCAATCTTGCGGTCGCCGCCGGCTTTGTCCAGACCGTAGGCAAGTGCTGCTGCGGTGGGCTCGTTGATGATGCGTTTGACTTCCAGACCGGCGATGCGGCCAGCGTCTTTCGTGGCCTGGCGTTGCGAGTCGTTGAAGTAAGCCGGAACCGTAATGACGGCTTCGGTCACGGTTTCACCGAGATAGGCTTCGGCGGTCTTCTTCATTTTTTCCAGCACGCGGGCGGAAATTTCCTGAGCGGCCATTTTCTTGCCGTCGGACGAGGCTACCCAGGCATCGCCATTGTCATGCGCGATGATCGAGTAAGGCACGAGGTCGAGATCTTTTTTGACTTCCGCATCGGTAAATTTGCGGCCGATAAGGCGCTTTACCGCGTAGAAAGTATTTTTCGGATTGGTGACGCCCTGGCGTTTCGCCGATGCGCCGACAATCACTTCACCGTCTTTGGTGAATGCAACGATGGAGGGCGTTGTACGATCACCTTCCGAGTTTTCGATTACCTTGGCAACACCGCCTTCCATCACGGAAACGCAGCTATTGGTGGTGCCCAGGTCGATACCGATAATTTTACCCATTTCAATTCTCCTTGAATTTGCTGCGCCTGCGGATGAGCGGCGCGTTAACCTGATTGCTTAATAGTGTTGATTCTTTTTTTTTCAAGTCTTGTATTTATGTTCTAGTCAGCACTTTTAGCGACGACGACAAGTGCCGGACGCAGGAGCCGCTCATTGAGCAGATAGCCTTTCTGGAAAACTTGTACGATGGTATTCGGTGCCGCTCCGGGACTGTCGATCTGGCTGATCGCCTGATGCCATTCCGGATTGAACACTTCACCCATTGGATGGATTGGCGACATGCCGTTGTCGCTGGCGACTTTCATCAATTGGCGCAGAGTCAATTCCATGCCTTCGCGTAATTTGCCGGTTTCATCGGCACTGACTTGCAAGCCGGCTTCTAGACTGTCAAGCACTGGCAGCAATTCGGAAAGCAAACGTTCGTTGGCGAATTTACGGGCCTGCTCAACATCGCGCGCAAGACGTTTACGTTGATTATCCAGCTCGGCGCGTTCACGCAACGCCTCGTCACGGATATTTCCCATTGCAATTCGCAATTGCTCAAGTTCGAGCTGCAATTGGGCATCGCCCGACAAATCTGTAGCTTCGGACGCGTCAACGCCCGGGTTATTGGGTTCGGTATGCATGTTGATCCTATTACTGGCGCCCCGTCAGTCGGGGTCTGAAGGGATTATGGGGTCGGACCGTCCGGATTCAAGGCCTGTCCGAGCAAATCGGCGGTGGCCTGCACCATCGGAATGACTTTCTCGTAGGCCATGCGAGTCGGGCCAATAACACCCAGAACGCCCAACACCTTGCCTTGCGATCCATAGGGTGCCGTGATCACGGTACAGCCATCCAAAGGTGCCAGACCGCTTTCTTCGCCGATAAATACGCGAACACCCGGGGCTTTCATGCAACGCTCAAGCAGGCCCAGAATTTCGCGCTTGCGGGAGAAAGCATCGAACAAATCGCGCAGTCGCTCGACATCCGACATCTCCGGAGCGGCCATCAAGCGGGTTTGCCCCGTCAGCAGCACGTCGTCGCTATTGCTTTCGAAAGCATGCTCGGAGAGCTCGACCGCCGCGGCCAGCACCTTCTGCATTTCGTCCTTGGTATCGCGTAGTTCGCGAACCAACGCGGCCCGGATATCGGCCAACGGACGGCCGGCAAACTGGTGATTCAAATACTGGGCAGTTTGTTCGAGCTCGTTCGGTGAAAACAGGCGGCGGGTATGGATAATGCGGTTTTGTACCTCGTTATCGGTGAAGACCAGGATTACCAACACCCGATTGCCGTCCAGTGCCACGAAATCGATGTGGCGAAATGCGAACTGCCCGCGTTGCGGCACCGACACCACACCGACGAACTGGCTCATTGCCGACAGCATTTCGCCGGCATTGGCCAGCAGGCTTTGGGTGCCGGCGGCCGGATTCATGGTTTCGCGAAGCTGGTTTATCTGCAAAGCCGCCAAAGGTTCAACCTGAATCAGGGAATCGACAAAAACCCGATAGCCCTGGGCGGTAGGAACACGGCCGGCGGAGGTGTGTGGTGCAGCCAGCAGACCCAATTCTTCGAGATCGGCCATGATATTTCGAATCGTGGCAGCGCTGATATCGAGACCCGAGCTTTTCGCCAGCATGCGGCTGCCGACCGGCGCGCCATCATGGATATGCTGGGCGATCAAGCTTCGCAACAAGTGGCGGGCACGCGGATCGAGTAATTGATTCATCACTTAGAGATACTGCCCGCGACGGTTTTTTTCAAGTCTTAATATTTGCGATTGACCCGTGATTACATTGCCCGCATGGTTTCCTGAGGCGATTCTCGGAAAAATGCTTACCTAAACCAACGCCGATTAGGCAAAATAGACGAATGCTAATTCAACTGGTTTTAAAAGACTTCGCCGTCGTCAGCACTGCCGAACTGAGTTTTGGACCCGGCATGACCGTGGTATCCGGCGAAACCGGCGCAGGCAAATCGCTGCTGGTCGACGCCCTGATGTGGCTGACCGGTGCTCGCGCCGAAGCCGGCATCGTTCGCCATGGTGCGGACCGAGCCGAACTGTCGGCCGAATTTGCGCTGGATGATGCACCGCTGGCCGCCGCCTGGTTAAGCGAAGCCGAGCTCGATGACGATAATGCCTGCCAACTAAGGCGCGTTATTCGCGCCGACGGCGGATCGAAAGCATGGATCAATGGTCGTGCCGCCACGATGACCCAATTGTCCGAGCTCGGTGCTTTATTGGTCGAAATTCATGGCCAGCACGAGCACCAAGCCTTGCTGGAACGTGCACAACAATTGAGCCTGCTGGATGCATTTGCTTCACATGCCCATTTGCTTGAACCGGTGAATTCTTTGGCCAGGGAATGGAATGATCTCGATAAAAAAATCCAGGCGCTAAGCAAAACCGGCGACGTCAGTGATCGAATTAATTATCTCGAGCATCAAATAAAAGAATTGAAAGGCGAATCCCTGTCGTCGGAAGCCATCGAAGAATTATTGGCCGCGCATCGTCGTCAGGCGCATTCGGCCAGCCTGCTGCAAGGCTTTGACATGGCGCTTTCACGCTTGCAGGGCGACGATACTTTCACGCTTTCCAACACTGTGCGCCAGCTTTCAACCCATCTGCAAAAGCTGGCCGAACACGAGCCACGCTTGCTCGAAATCACCCAATTGCTCGATACCGCCGAGATCCAACTCGATGAAGCTTCCGGCTCGCTGGAAAAGTTGCGCGATGATCTGGATCTCGACCCGGCCCGCTTTCAGGAACTCGAGGCCCACCTGAGTCGACTGCATGACCTGTCCCGCAAACATCGCGTGCCGTTACTGGAATTGGGAACGCGCTACGAAGAACTGCAAACCGAATGTGAAACCTTGCGCGGCAAGGATGCGGCGCTGCAGGGTCTATTGAAGACGCAGACCGAAGCACTGAAATCCTGGAAAAAAGCGGCCGAAACGCTTTCAAAATCCCGTGCAAAATCGGCCAAGACTTTGGGCGAGACCGTCAGCGATTTGATGCATGAACTCGGCATGCCCGGTGGTGTTTTTTCGATTGCACTTGAACCAATGGAAGCTGACAAACCCGTGCCTTCCGGTGCCGAACGCGTCGAGTTTTTGGTCTCGGCAAATCCTGGCCAACCGCCGCGTGCATTGCGAAAAGTGGCCTCCGGTGGTGAACTTGCACGCATAAGCCTGGCGATTGAAGTAGCTGCACTCGGACTTGACTCGGTGCCCACCATGATCTTCGACGAAGTCGATAGCGGAATCGGCGGCGCGGTTGCCGAGGTGGTCGGTAAAAAACTGCGTGCGCTCGGCGCCGAACGGCAAGTCATGTGCGTTACGCATCTGCCGCAAGTGGCGGCACAGGGTCACAATCATTTTCAGGTATCGAAATCGGTCAGCAATGGCAGCACGCATAGCGTCGTCACTGAGTTAGATTCCAAGACCCGCATCGAAGAGCTTGCCCGCATGCTTGGCGGATTGGAAATTAGCAAGGAAACGCTCGCTAACGCGAAGCAGATGTTGAAGCAGGCGCAAGCGAATTAAGTTGCGCAAGTCGGGCCTTCACCCGACAAAACGTTGCGGCGAACCGGAAATATTTTTCGTTATATTTGAAATCTGGCAGCGCATATCAAATCGTGATCGATTTGAACAAGTTCGCAATCTTTAATAAGCGTCGGGCCGGGGCCCGACCTACTTCACTTCTTTTTTTTCGCTCGCACGTACAACACCAGGCTATGTTCTTCGATTACATACCCGTGTTTATCGGCGATTTGTTTTTGCAGGTTTTCAATTTCGGCGCTGGTGAACTCGATCACCTTGCCGGTGTCCAGGTCGACCATGTGATCGTGGTGCTGGCCACGGTCCATTTCGTATACGGCGGTACCGCCTTCGAAGTTATGCTTCAGCACCAGGCCGGCCGCTTCGAACTGGGTCAGCACCCGGTAAACCGTGGCCAGACCGATGTCTTCACCGTCACCAATCAGCTGTTTATAGATGTCTTCCGCGCTCATATGCTTTGCGCCGGAGGTTTCCAGCAGCTCGAGGATCCGGA
Source organism: uncultured Arenimonas sp. (assembly GCA_964584915.1). Classification (GTDB taxonomy): domain Bacteria; phylum Pseudomonadota; class Gammaproteobacteria; order Xanthomonadales; family Xanthomonadaceae; genus Arenimonas. The sequence continues at coordinate 5,350 of CAZPCE010000145.1, forward strand.
TTCGGGGGTGGGTGACCTTCAGGCCGACCTTGCGTAAATCCTGTGTTTCCATGATTTTGCGGCTCCTGTGCAACTTTTTTAGCGCTTGTTGGTCTGGGCTTAGTGTATCATCACCCGGTTTCCCAAATGACGAATCCCGCAATGCGAAAGCTACTTCCCAAGCTAGTAATTATCGGCCTCACCCTTGTTTTCATCACTGGTTGCAACGTGCTTTATCGCCAGCCGGTTTACCAAGGCACCTTGCTCGAGAAAAAGAACGTCGATCTGCTGAAAGAAGGCATGAGCCAGCAGGAAGTTTACCAATTGATCGGAACGCCGCCGATCGCCGATCCTTTCCATCAAAGCCGCTGGGATTACACCGCAACCCAACGCCACCGCTACCACGACATGGAAGTGAAGAACTTCACCTTGTATTTCGAAGGCGGAAACTTGGTGAAGTGGGAAGGCGAATATTTCCCGGAACAGGATCTGGAATTGGCCAAGGAAATGCGCAAATTCGGCAACCTGCCAAAAGACAAAGACAAGAAAAAACGCCGTTGATTTTTCCTTCATCGAAAAACCCCGCAATGCGGGGTTTTTTATTGCCTGACGCTATCGTTTGGTTTTCTTCACGACCCTGCCGCGCCTCGCATCCATCGGGTCGATCAACAAAGGCCGCAATATTTCCCCCCGGTCAAATTCATGCAGGCGCGTTTGCAATGTCGCAGTCTGGCCATAAACGGCCAACAGCGCCGGGTTGATTTCGATATCTGGCCAATCGGCACTCCGTTTTGCGAGCGCCAGCGCATCCGCGACCGTCGAGTTCAACGGCACGCGCATCGGGAACTGCCAGACCTTGTCGCGTTCCGCATACATCACTTCGACTTCGATGGTTTCAGTCGTCATTCTTGTTTGCTTCTCGGCAGAAATCATCCACCAATCTGTCCGCCAGACTTTGAAACCCCAGAGCAAGCGCAGAGCCCATCAATTTGTTCTGTACTTCAAAGTCCATCGTCAGGCTGATTTTAGAGGCATCTTCATCCAGCGCATGGAACACCCATTCTCCCGTAAATTCACTGAACGGACCTTCCTGAAGCGCCAATTTGATTCGATGTGGATATTCCAGCGAATTCCGCGTGGTAAAGCTTGTCCGCAAACCGGCTACCTTGATATCAAGGCGCGCCAACATGTGATTTTCCGAGCTTTCGATCACTTCGGAGGCCTCGCACCAGGAGAATCGTCTCGGATAACTGGCGACATCATTCACCAGCCCGAACATACGGGCGGCTGAATGTCGAACCAGTGCATGGCGATGGATTTGAGTCATGTGGTTCCCTGCCCGCCCTGCAATAGGCGACAATAGCGCCATGTCGAAGAATAAAGATGCCAAGAATACTTCAGGTGGGTCCGCAAAAACGAGCGCGCCGAAAACCATCGCCTTGAATAGAACCGCCCGCCATGACTACCACCTCGAAGACCGCTACGAGGCTGGCATTGCCCTGCAAGGGTGGGAATTGAAGTCGATTCGTGCCGGCCGCATGAACATGGGCGATGCTTATGCAGTCGTTCGCGGTGGCGAAATTTTCCTGTTTGGCGCGCAAATCACCCCTTTGCTACAGGCATCAACGCATGTGATCGCCGATGATCGCCGTACCCGCAAACTGCTTTTGCATCGAAATGAAATCGACAAACTGATCGGAAAAGTCGAGCGAGACGGTTATACCCTGATCCCGACGGCGGTCTATTGGAAGGCCAATAAAGTGAAACTTGAACTCGCTTTGGCCAAGGGCAAACAAGACCACGACAAGCGCCAGGCGAGTAAAGATCGGGATTGGCAACGTGACAAGCAGCAGGCCATGCGGGCTAAAAACAAGTACGCCTGATTTAGCCAACACCCCTGAGAGGCTGCCATATAAGCATTTGGCATATGGGCAAATAGAATAAGAACT
>CAZPCE010000146.1:0-7258 GCA_964584915.1 uncultured Arenimonas sp.
GGCAGCGCCTTGTGATCACGCAGGGTTACGAACACCCGGCTTGGGCCGGCGCCTCGTCTAAAGGGGCGCAAAATGAAGCGAAGCATCCGCACCACCACCTTGGCTGTCGCCCTCGGGGCGTCTGCGCCCGCGTTTGCGCAAGCGAAGATCGATTTTGCGGCTTATGAGGGTCCGCCTCAGATTGAGCAGGGTGAAGGCGGTACGAAGATCGCTAAAAACGGGATCGACTATTGGACCACGGGCACACCGCCGCGCAGATACCAGATTATTGGCTTTGTGCAGGATAAGCGCGATGAATTCTGGGATGGCGGCCAGGCTGTGGGCAGTCCAAGCATTGCAAAGAAGGTAAAGGCCGCAGGCGGAAACGCCGTAATCATGCAATCACAGGAAGAAGCAGGTAAATCGGGCGGTCTCGCTTCAGGCGATCAATTCTACGCATGGGGCATGTCGGGTGGCAGCAAGACGATCACGCGAATGCTCGTGGTTAAGTATTTGCCGGATGAGGCGTTAGCGCTCCAGCCTTCTGAGCAATCAAAGGAAAAGAAATGATGGTGGGCATCTTCTGGTGTCAAGGCAGCAACCGTCTAGCAGTAGTTTTAGTCAGCCTATGCGCCATCCTTATACCTTCAGCATCGCATGCTGACGATGCCAGTATGGCAAAATATAGGGATTGGCTTCCGCGCCAGATTCTTGAAATGCCCGAAAAACAGCGGCGATCTGAGGTGCCCATCGCCTACACAATGTCTGCAAGAACTGCAGATCTGGCGATACAGAGCTTGTTAAATACGCTTATGTACAACGGGATTGCCGATTTTGAGGGTGCGAAGCGCCGGTTTCAGGGCGACCTAGGCGAGCCGCAGACCGGCGCCCTTACTGTCGGTCAGATTACAGAACTTAGTTTTCGAGCTGAGCGCACGCACCTAACCTCTGTTGCCTTTTTCCCTTTTAAATTTGGCGGAGAGATTGGCGAGGCAAATGCCCAAGTACGCGGGACAGCCAAGATACTGGATGAGAACATAGCGCACCCAGTGAACTACGTGGAAATTGATTGCAGAAAACTCGAAGGAACCTGCAATTATCGCCAATTCATCATGATCCTGCCTAAAAAAATGGATTGGTCGCAGTCCTATATGGTCATGGAGACTTTTAACGAAGCGTATAAAATAACGCGTTGGGAAGATGATCGCATCGACGCGAGGCCATTAAATGAGGGGAAATGCAGAATACCGGAGCTGCGTCTAAATTTTGCAAGTGACGAGTTCTACGAGATCACTACTAACGCTCCCGAAGGAAAGTGCGAATTACCACTCGGTGGGTCTTTGCCCAAACTTGAGAAGCCAAGAATTTCGCAAATTGTCGACGGCGATCCAATCATCCAGGCCGAATTCGACAAGATCAAGAATGAGACATATCAATACTTATCGAGTGAATTCAGGGCGAAGGCGGAAGCGATTTTTGATGTTCCCGGCAAGGCGAAAGAGAAAAATAAACCAGACTAAACCAGTCTATTTTTGATACTGCAAAAGAGAGATCCGCTGCTCGGCTCGCTCTAACGCGGCCAGCACGCTGATTTGCGTATGCTGGACTGACACGTCGATCTTCTCGCCATAGACACGCGGACGCAGCTTGGCGGCGGTCCATTCGCGGGCATGGACGCGCAGCTTTAGCTGCTGGACCCATGCTGACAGCGCCGGCCCTTCAAGGTGTGCTGGCGGTTCGCTGTCTGCCAGTGCAATGATATCATCAGCCAGCGTGTCGGCACGATCTTCTATGGCAGCGCGGTAGGCTGCTTGCAGGTCGGGGTTCTCGCGCAGCTGGACCTTCGCCCAGGTGTAGGACGGCGCCGGGTCGAGCCGTTGCAAGGCTGTCGAAAGAGCATCGCCGCTGGCGATGTAGCCCAGCACCTGCGGCCAGACCTCGGCCGGATCAATGACAGGCGGACGGCCTGCGCTGCGCTTGGCGATTGTTTTACTCATGGCGAACCTCTTGGGCTTCGGGCATAATGTCTATACCATGAGTAGAGATTAAAGCCCAGCTATCGCGCGCGGGGCACGACATAGGATAGCGTGTTAGCGCCAGCCTATAGGAACACTCGTGTCGGCTTTGATCAGATGGCACCAAACTGCCGCCCCTTTGAGGAACTTCCGCAGGATGGCTTCTCCACGTTCAATTTCAGTCATCACAGATTTAGCCCTGGACCGAGCGCCGAGAGGGTGATTGCCCCGAACAAAGAAATAGCCGTGCTGCTGATACTCACACCAACGCCCGCAGTCAGTGGATAGCAAAGGCACCGGCTGGGCTTGAACGCCGTCGCCTGGTCTCCAGTGCGTTGGCACATAATTGCGGTCATGTAACACCTGCGCGCCGTCGGGGCAGATATAGAGGCCGTACGGGATGTGGCAGTTTCGGCCAGACGCGGGCGCATGTGCGCTGGGGCGGTTGGTTATAAATGGCGTCACATTCGGCCTCCATGTGCCGGAGAAGCATCGCGGTAGGTGTCGCTGCTAAGACTTCCGATGTGCGGTAGTGCGCCAGTCGCGCCATGAATAACAAAACCGGCCTGAGCCGCTGCGCTCCAGTCTCCCCTAAAGGGGAGAGACTGCAGCGCCGCACCTCGGACATCAGAAAAATGCGGTAGTTGCGCCAGTCTGCGCCAGTTAGGATTTTTCAACTGCCGCACTCCAACTCGATGGCGTCTTTGATAGATGTGGGCGCTGCTCCAGGGACCAGATAGTCCCGTTCTTTGCGGCCGCTGTCCCTCCGCTTCTCGATCACAAAGTATCTCAGCCTAATCCACTCCCGGGCAATGCGATCAAGTCGCCCCCGGTTGGCGGGGTCATAGCTGTCGAGCCCGATCTCTCCGCCGATGGCATGCCCGATCCAATCTGCGGCTCGGAAGTCGCGTCTTAAGGTTTGTGAAGCCACCAAGGCTTGGACGGCCCGAACATCTTCTGCGTTGTAGAGCGGGACATCGGGCGGGACTTCCCAAGGCGATGCAACACCCACGCTGTCGCCATTGGAGAGCCCGACAGGTACAATCTCAAACCAGCGGGCTTCCTCGGCTGGGGCCCGGGAGTGCTTGTCGTCCTGAACTGAGAAATAACGCCAGCGGTCGCTATCCGGGACACCGACCGTTCTCGCAGCAACGGCTGACATCTTGTTTATGACAAGCACACCCCGCGCCGCGCTCGTTAGGGCAGACGCACCTCGGGCCGAAGCGGAACTGACCTCACCAGCGCCAGCTTTAGACGTGTGGTGCACAAGGATTATCGCGCAGCCCGTCGCCCGCGCAACGCGAGCCCATGCCTTCGCGATCTTGTCGATCTTCGTGTTCGAATTTTCCTCGACGGCATGGCTGGAGACGAAGGGGTCGATGATAAGAACGGTGACGCCCTTGGCTTTGATCTCGGCACTGATCTTGTCAAAGACAGGTTCAAAGAGCGTCATTCCGTCACGCCCCTCGGTCGCTGTGCAAAGTTCCGATCCATCGAGGGCGCTGTTCACGGACAGCTTGCCGACGATTTCCGCGTCCTCGATGCTGTGGTGCTGCCGGGCGGCGCCGATCGACCGTTCTAGTTCGTCGAGGTCATCCTCCAGGTTCCAGACCCAGACGTTCCCGGGTTCGCAGACCGTCATGCCCAAGATTGGTCTGCCGGTCGCGATGGACAGCGCCAATCCAATCGTGAACGTGGTTTTGCCGGACCCGCCCGGGGCTGTCAGGACGGTGACCGTGCCACCGAGCAGCAGACGATCAATGATCCACCGCCTGGGGGGGATCGTCGCCGGGTTCCTAGGCCTGTAAGCTTGGGCCACAATGCCATCGACATTGGGAGGCAAGGTCTGCTTTTGGGAAATGGCCACCAAGGCTGCGGTCCGGTCGCCATTATGCTCGAAATGCACAAACAGATCGAATGCATCGCCAAACCTGTGGCCCGAGGCAGTGGGCGCTCCCAAACCGGCTTCGGCATCAGAACCCGACAGGCTTATCCAGCCGCCACCGTCAGGCTCAAGATATACCCTTGTGGCGAAGCTACCGGTGGTTTGAAGAGGTGACCTCCAGTCGCAACTCTGGGCATGTTTCTGCTCATACCCATACTTGACCAGTACGTCCGCAAGAGGGTTCTCGACGTTGAAGCGCTGAATCGGGCTGCGTTCGCCAGCGCCAGCTCGCAGAGCCCTCTTCAGCGTCATTGCAGCCCGATCTGCCATCCTTGCTGCTTCGGCAGCTTCTTCGGCTTCGGCAAGATGCTGAATAGCCCCAGAAAGCGGCTGGCGAGACAGATCGACAGGTGAACCCTCGGCAACCGAAAATTCGTAATGCTCTGGCTCGCCGTCTGCACGGCGTTTTCCCGGCGGGACATTCGGCAGGTAGATTACCTGTCCGGCTCGTTCCAGCGCCACATCCGGTATAATCTCATGCTGACGAAGCAGGGCAAAAAAGGCTCGTTGTGCTTGTTGCCAGATCTCGAAGGATACTGGCTCTGCAAGGGGGGCAATGATCCGCCATTTGTTGTTATCAGTAGTCGCGCTTGACGTGCTGTAGATCACAGTCGCGACATTAGACCCGAAAGCCGCGTCTACTGCGGCCTCGACGTATTTGAGGGCCACGTTGCCGGTGTCTATGTCTGCAGCGAGCATTGGGAACGAGCCCTTCTCACGCTGCACCGCAAAGGTCCGCGCATCGGGCGATGCATAGGACGAAGGAATTATGGCCCTCGCGGATGATTTCTCTTCCGCTGTGGGCTTATCCGCTGCCTCGAAAATTTCGCCCAATGAAATGGTCTGGTAAGCGCGCCGCGATCCTTTGCGCGTGTCCGCACTGTCCTTCAGCAGCACGACACGGCGGTCGCGCCAATCGGCCGTATGGTTGTTCATGTCCTGGCTTTCGTTTGAAAGCCCAGCCCAAAGCGGTTATAAAGTGGCGACGCTAATCACCGCCCTCGGTTCGCTATGAGCCGGGGGCTTTTTTTAAGGGCGGCTGGCGCTCGTTGAGGTGACGAGACGGCTTTCAAGCCAAGCGTCGAGGTCGCTGCGACGATAGCGAACTGCACCGCCAAGCTTCGCAAAGCGCGGCCCTTCGCCGGTCAGGCGAAAGCGCTCGAGAGTGGGCTTTCCAAGCCGAGTATAGGCTGCGGCCTCACGGGTGTTTAGAATGTCAGAATTCATTGTCTGCCTCCGTTCCCAATTGTTGGAAGGCAGTTCATTTGCTTGCGATTAGTCGCCGCGTCCTAACTAGTTTGCGGGAATTTTTTCGAGCAGGCGCTGCAGTCGCTTAAGGGCATTGTTGTTAGACAGGTTAGGATAGAAGCCTCTAGCCCGCATGCGCTCAAGCAAATCTAGATCGCTGAATTTTACTTTTTGTCTGTCCTTCAAGAGTCCCAGAGCTCGACCGATCCCATTCAAATATTTCTCGTTTGCAATTTCATCCTTAAGAGCCTCCAATTCATCAAAATTTGTATCTCTTGATCCTATAATTCTTAAGGCCCGCAAGGCTCGCTTCGGGCGATCTTCCGAGCGGCCAACGTCGTCTATTACATTCGAAACAACTTCTCTCGCGATCCGGCGAGCCCACCGCGCGGTGTCCCTATCATTCAACAAATTGGCGGCGATGGCCCTCCAGATGAGGTCAACGTCACCTCTAAGTAAGCTTCCATCGTTCTCAACTGCCTTCAGGGCACCTAGGGCTCTGAATAGCAACTGCTCTTCCTTGTCGGTAAGACCAGTCATGCTCGAACATCCAAGCGTACGACATTCGTGTCACCCGCACCTGTTATTAGCTCACTTACGTGGGCAGCCCATGCGTTCAGCGCGGACCGTTTTTCTTCCTTCCAATCGTGACGCTGGTAAATGCCCGCGACACCACCTTTCGCGCCGCTGACATGGTTCAAGACGGCCTCCGTCACCTCAAACCGAATGCCAAGGCGCTGGAAGCCGGTGGCCATTGTGCGGCGGAGATCATGGACGCGCCAGTGATCCATCGGACCATCATCGCCGCGCGCCTTTGTCACTTCGCCGTCAATCAGGCGCTTGGCCTGTGAAAAGCAGCTAAGAGACACGCCGCCGCGAATAGACAGTACCGCGCCGCTTTTGGGCCAGCGGTGCGCGTCTACATCGTTGGTCCTGCCCTTCACCTGCTTTGCCAGTGCCAAGCGATCTAGTTCGTCCACCACGGCAGGCGAGAGGGGAACGATATGCGTGGTGTCGTTCTTGGCCCGCTCAGCTGGAATGATCCACGTTGCAGTTGCGCGGTCCAGTTCCTCCCACTTGATCCCGGCCACTTCCTCCCGGCGTTGTCCGGTCAACAGCAGGATGCGGTAGAACGCCCCCAGCGGCTCGCGCAGGGTTGTGGTGGCGTGCCAGATCGTCGCCAGTTCACCGTCGGTCAGCACGCGGTCGCGGGCCTTGGGGGCCTTGGGCTTGGCCATCATAGGTACAGGGTTTTCGGCAATGTCGCCGCGCTGCAAGGCCCAGCCGAACAGGATGGACGCATAGGCGTAGACGGTGCGCCGGGTGGCCGGTTGCCGCGCAGGGATGCCGTTAAGGATGCCCTGCAAGTCGGCGCGCGTGATATAGGGCAGGGGCTTGCCACGCAAAGTAGGAACGAGGTGCTTAGCGATAGCTGACTTGGCTTGCGCATGGCTGCGAGGGCGGTGGCCTATCTCGTAATCCTCAAGCCATCGTTCAGCGATCTTCTCGAATGACAGGGTGCTGTCGAGGCGGGCCTTTTCCTCTGCCTGCCGGTGTGCCGTGTCCTTGGCGTCTATCGCGTCCAGTTCGGTTTGGCGCGGGTCTATGCCCTGTTCCACCATTGCCGCTAATGCCTTGGCTCGGGTACGCGCTTGCTCCGGTGTCAGGTTACCGTGCTTGCCGATGGTGTATTTGCGTGGCGGCGTCTGGTCAGCCGCGCCGGGTCGGGCAATGCGGTAGCGGTAGATATAGACCTTGGCCCCGGCAGGCGTGACCTTGAGTCCAAAGCCTTTGACGGTTTCCTTCCCCCCATCATCCCAAACGACATATTCCGCAACGGCTGGCTTGGCCGCATCGACGGTGCGTTTCGTGATCGGGGCCTTGGCCATTCCTGATGCCTCCATGCATTTCTAGGCATCAGATAGGCATCAGATGGTTTCAAAGCAAGGACGATATGTGATGGTGTTGGATAGCAAAAATGTTGGAAAACATCGATTCATGAATTTCGGCAATCGGCAATCGGCCATAATTCCTAAAACTACGAATCTGAGGGTCGGACGTTCGAATCGTT
>CAZPCE010000147.1:0-6180 GCA_964584915.1 uncultured Arenimonas sp.
AGCAAGGGTTCGAGCGATTGCCGTTCGCGCTCGCCGGCGGTGACTTTTATGATGAAACGGCGGCCACCGAGAAACGCGGTGAGAATCAGCAGGTACGGCAGGAAACTCAATACCTGGCCGGCGCGGCTCTGCGGCGTTGCCAGATCGCGGTGCGCGATCTGAAGCGACTGCATGGCGGTCGGGCTCACGCCGCGGGCCAGCAAGCGGAGCGTGCCAACCGTCTTGCCGTAGTTCTCGAGCAGGTTTTCCACGCGCTCGACTGGAATATCGGCATCCTGTCTTGTGCTGTCGTGGATCAGTTCGATTTCCGCCGGCTGGCTCTTGCGCCATTGCGTGCCGAACTCGGGGCTGATCCGCATCACGACGTCTTCGCTTTGGTCGGCGATGGCCGCATCGATATCCTTGGGCGCCGGTTTGATGATGATGTTTTGGCCTTTCAGCCAGGCGATCAGGTTAGGCGCGTTTTCGGCACCGGCCACCGGCAAGGTCAACGGCTTTTCCATCTGCGTGCTGACCCGGTTCGCCATCAGTTTGATCATGCCGAACATCAGTATCGGGCCGAGCAGGGTGCCGACCACCAGCGAGATCATCACGGTGCGGCGATCACGGAACATGTCGCGCAATTCTTTCTTGAAAACGGTGATTAAAGCGCTCATGCGTGCAACCCCTCTTCGGTGCCGATCGCTTTAACGAAAGCGTCCTCCAGATTTTGTTCGCCGAATTGTTCGCGCAATTCGTCTGCGGTTCCCTGCGCCATTACGCGTCCTTTTGAAATAATGACAATACGATCACAAAGCGCAGCGACTTCCTGCATGATGTGGCTGGAAAAAATGACGCAGCGGCCTTCGGCCTTCAGCTGTTTCAAGAATTCGCGCAAACCGCGTGTCGTCATTACGTCCAGACCGTTGGTCGGTTCGTCCAGGATCACGTTTTTCGGGTCGTGGATCAGCGCGCGCGCAATCGCGGTTTTGGTGCGCTGGCCCTGCGAAAAACCCTCCGATTGGCGATCAAGCACGTCGTCCATTCCGAGTGCATCGGAAAGCGCCTGTGTCCTGTCCGCGATTTCGCGCGGCGTCATGCCGTGCAGTTCGCCGAAATATTCGATGTTTTCACGGGCCGTCAGCCGCTTGTAAACGCCGCGGGCATCAGGCAATACGCCGAGCCGGCGGCGAACGTTTTCCGCTTCCTTGATGCTGTCGAAACCGTCGAATTTCACATTGCCCTTATCCGGGTTCATCAAGGTATAGAGCATGCGCAAGGTCGTGGTTTTGCCGGCGCCGTTCGGGCCGAGCAAGCCGGTGATCTCGCCATCGTGCGCGGTAAAACTGACGCCTTGCACGGCATGCACGATACCGGTTTTTGTCTTGAAACTTTTATGCAGATCCTGAACTTCAATCATGACGAGTTCTCTTTGGAATATTTTGAAAAGCTGTGGTTGTAATCGATTCAAGAAGTGGAATGATTCAAGGTTCCCAGCCGTAGAAACCGATAAATGGCGGCACGTAGGCGAGGGTGTTCAGGCATTTGACATCGAGATTTTTCGGATCGGCGCTGTCAATGAAGCGGGCGAATACTTTAGGGGCGCAACCGACCGGCAACACGTTATGGCCCTGTCCCTTGACGATAACGTGCTTGCTGTTCGGTAAAAATTTCGCGACCGTATCGCCGTATCGCGGCGGCGTGACCGGATCGAATTCGCCGGATAGCAAAAGCACCGGCACATTGCCCTTCAAGGGTTCGCGAAAATCAGCGGCCCGCTTCGAGTGCGGCCACACCGAACACTGCGCCTTGAGGAAATCGATCATGCTGTTGCCGATAATGGTTTTCGCGGTCGCCGGATCGCTCTTCAGTTCATCGGCGTCTTCGCTGCAGATCACCGACAATTGCATGCCTTGGTTGATCGCATCGCCCAGACTCTGGTTCATCATCTGCGCCTGCGCCAGAAGCGGGCCGGCATTTCCCTGCGATGCCTGCGTCAGCAGCAAGGGCAGCATCGACGCCGTCAGCGGTGAGTACGCGTACATGCGGGCAACGGTCGACATGCCGCCCAAATCGAGTTTGTCCTGCTTGGCTTCGCCACTGATCGGGTCATTGTAGTTGACGATGATCGGCGCCTTTTCCAGTTGCGCGCGCAAGGCATCCAGTTTCTGGCGCGGGTTGCCGAAATGTTCGCGGCAAACCTTGTCGGCAACGCAGCGCGCGAAATGGAGGTTCAATGCGTTCTCAAGATTGATCGCATGTTCGGCCCCGAGTACCAACGAGTTGGGTACCACGCCGTCGAGTACCACGGTACGCGTGTGTTGCGGAAAACGTTTCGCATATTGCTGAGCGACCCGGGTACCGTAGGAAATACCGTACAGGTTTATTTTGGCGGCGCCGATTTTCGCGCGCACCAGATCCAGATCGCCGATGGCGTAGCCCGTCGAGTAAAAACGGGTATCGGCACGCTTGCCGACTTCATTGGCGCAATTCTTTGCGAAGAGGGCAGCCTTGTTCAAATCCACCTTGGCGATGATTTCATTTTCGCCAATACCGCTTTTTCCTTCGGCATCCTTGCAAACCAGCGGGTTGGATTTGCCGGTGCCGCGCTGGTCCACGAGCACGATGTTTCTTTTCTTGATGACGTCGTTGAAAACCGGATGCAGCGACGGATAACTTTCCAGTGCGGATTGCCCCGGGCCGCCGGCGATCATGAAAACGGGATCGGCTTCGGCTTCGCCTTTTGCGGGAATCCAGGCCAGCGCCAGTTCAATTTGCCTGCCCTTGGGTTGTGCGGGATTCTCGGGCACCTTCATGGTCGCGCATTGCGCCGACACCGTCATCGATGTCTGCATTACCGGCAAAGAGCAGGCATGGAAATCCAGCTCGCCGAGTTTGCGTGCTTCGGCCGATGAGCTGAGCACGATGCCGCCCAGTATCAATAAACCCAAACCGCGTTTGGTAAAAACGAGTGACATAGAATCATCCTTCCAGAAAAATTGTTTCGATGCGCATATTGAACAAGCGTGCAATCTTGAATGCCAACGGCAGGCTTGGATCGTACTTTTCGGTTTCAATCGCGTTGACGGTTTGCCTTGAAACATCGAGCAAATCCGCGAGCTCGCCCTGCGACCAGCCCTGCTTTTCGCGCAATTCCCGGACCCGGCTTTTCATCGGTAGCGCCAGCTCGCAAAGCATTTGGCAATGCCGTACAAACCGAACAACGACGGGAATACCCAGATCGCTACACCGGCACCGTCAAGATGGATCAATTTTGAATTGGCCAGAAAGCCCAGGCATAGAAAAATAACGCCGGTAAACAAGCCCGACAGCGCAATCGATTCCAGTTCGATCTGGCGTTCGAGCTCGTCGCTGTCGCGCAGGAACCTGATCAGCGCACGACACACGAACATGATCGGAATGACCGGCGACAGCGATACCAGTGCGCGCAGATAAATCGGAATCTCGATGCCGAATTTTTTCTGGATCATCATCGAGGCGAAAAGAACCAGGACGTAAGCCAGCATGGCCGGAATAAAGGTTTTCAGATAGGTGCGGTGGGCAGTGCGCATGGGCTTGTGTCAAGTGTGCTTGACACAAGCATGCACGGCTGGATTTTGCTTGTCAAGCGACCTTTACACGCAATCCATCGTAGCCAAGGGCCTGCCTACTTGCTGCTGACGTATTTTTCGCGGCGGATATGCGGGATCGGCAGCCCCATGGTTTTCAATACTTCGAAATTCACGTCCACCATGTTCGGGTTGCCGCAAAGGTAGGCGATATCGCCCTCGGCGCTCGGTACCAATTCAGCCAAGGCTTCCTGCACATAGCCGCTGCGAACATCGGGATGCGGGTTTTCCGGCAGGCCGCGCGAAAAACACGGAATGAAACGGAAATTCGGGTGCTGTTCCGCGAACGCGTAAAAATCGTCGCCGTAAATCAGCTCTTCCGGCGTTCTCGCGCCGAACAATAAAACCACTTCGACCGAACGTTCTTTCATCAGGCGGGCCAATTCCGGCAACATCGCGCGGTAGGGCGTAACACCGGTTCCGGTGCCGATCAGCAGATAGCGTTTGTTGGTGTCGTTGGCCGACAGGCAGAAACGGCCAAAGGGTCCGCTGCATTCGATCTGCTGGCCTTCGTCCAGCGCCTCGAACAGGGCGGAAGCGGCACCGCCGGGCACGAAACTCACCGCGATATCCAGCGCATCGCCCGGCCCCATCGCATGGTCGTGCAAGGTTGCGATCGAATAACTGCGTTTGGTCGCGGTGCCGTCCGGATAATTGAAATGCACCTGGATAAACTGGCCGGGAATGAAATCCAGCGGCGCGCCGTCATCGCGGACAAAACTCAGATGGCGAACCGTCGGCGCCAGCATGCGGCTGCCGATTAATTTAAGCGGGAAATGTGCAGCCATGAGGCTTCGTGCCGGCGGTAAGTAAGGAACGCGATTATACTAGGCATTCAACCCCGGAATGACAGGCCAAACGAGAGTTTCGGCCCGGAGAAGCCTATGCAAACCCAGCCGGCGCTGGAAATCAGTGCCCTGAGAAAAACCTACGACAATGGCGTCGAAGCACTGAAAGGCGTTTCGCTGTCGGTACAGCCAGGCGATTTCTTTGCCTTGCTCGGCCCCAATGGCGCAGGCAAATCCACGCTGATCGGCGTGGTGAGTTCGCTGGTGAATTCCACCAGCGGCGAAGTGAACGTGTTCGGCATCAACTTGCAAAAGCAGCGTAGCGAAGCAATGCGGCAGATCGGCCTGGTGCCGCAGGAAATCAATTTCAACATGTTCGAAAAGCCGTTCGACATCTGCGTGAATTACGCCGGTTTCTACGGCATGGATCGCAAGACCGCGATCGTGCGTGCGGAAGAGGAATTGAAACGCGCGCAACTCTGGGACAAGGCCGACATGATGTCGCGCACCTTGTCGGGCGGCATGAAACGCCGCCTGATGATTGCCCGCGCGATGATGACGCAACCGAGATTGTTGATCCTCGACGAACCGACCGCCGGCGTTGATATCGAAATCCGCCGCGGCATGTGGAAGACCCTGCGCGAAGCCAACCAGGCCGGCACCACGGTTATCCTGACCACGCACTATCTGGAAGAGGCGGAGAACCTCTGTCGCAATCTGGCGATCATCGACAAGGGCAACATCATCGAGCAGGGCCCGATGAAGACCTTGCTGGCGAAACTTGATGTCGAGGGTTTCCTGCTCGATATCGAAGGCGAGTTGCCGGAAAATTTGCCGCAGATCGACAAGGTCAGCATTCACGCCACCGACGATCACACGCTGGATATCGAAAAACCGCGTGCGATGGATTTGAACCATATTTTCAGCCAGCTCAACCAGGCCGGTATCCAGGTGCGTTCGATGCGCAACAAGGTAAACCGTCTGGAAGAATTGTTCGTGAAACTGACCGGCGACGCCACCAAAGCCGCCTGATCCACTCCTTTTGTTTTCAAGCTTCAACAAGCCGGAATAAATAATGTCGAACCCGAATATCGTCGCCCTGAAAACCATTGCCCGCCGCGAAGTGATGCGTATCCTGCGTATCTGGGGACAAACCCTGGTACCACCCGCGATCACGATGACGCTGTACTTCCTGATTTTCGGAAAGCTGATCGGCTCGCGCATCGGCGACATGGGCGGCATCGATTACATGGATTTCATCGTGCCCGGTTTGGTGATGATGGCGGTTATCCAGAACGCGTACGGCAATATCAGTTCCAGTTTTTTCGGTGCCAAATTCGGTCGCCATGTCGAAGAATTGCTGGTTTCGCCGATGCCGAACTGGGTGATCCTGCTCGGCTACGTCGCAGGCGGCGTATTGCGGGGCCTGATGGTGGGCATCATCGTACTGGCCATCGCGATGTGCTTCACCCATGTCCGCGTGCCGCATCCGTTCGTGATGATCAGCACCGTGCTGCTTGGCGCCACCATTTTTTCGCTGGCCGGTTTCGTCAACGCGGTATACGCGAAAAAATTCGACGATATCGCCATTATTCCGACCTTCATCCTCACGCCGCTGACTTACCTCGGCGGCGTGTTCTATTCGGTGCACGTGCTGCCGCCGTGGGCCGAGGCCGCAACGCACGCCAACCCGATCTTCTACATGGTCAACGCGTTCCGCTACGGCCTGCTCGGCGTGAGCGACGTGCCGCTGTGGGTGGCGTACGCGCTGATGCTCGGCTTCA
>CAZPCE010000147.1:6190-7213 GCA_964584915.1 uncultured Arenimonas sp.
TCTGGGTGGCGTGTTCTATTCGGTTCGGGTTTTGCCTGATTGGGCGCAAACGGCGACCCACGCGAATCCGATTTTCTATATGGTCAATGCCTTCCGTTACGGACTGCTCGGCGACAAGGCGAGCGACCTGCCCGTGTGGACCTCGTTCGGCGTGATGGTGTTTTTCGTCGTTGCGTTGGGCTGGCTGGGATTGCGTTTGCTGACCAAGGGCGTCGGGCTGCGCTCGTAAGAATTTTTCTGGCTCGAATTCCCGAAGTTATTTGGTAAATTCGACCATAGCGTCGAAATTTCTAAAGAACACAAGAGCTCCTGCGTGCTCGTCAGGGCCGTATGCGATCGAAAACTGCACATCTTCCACTCCGTTTTTCGTGTATATGCGAATCGTGCAATTGCGTGCAATCAGCATTTTTTTGTAAGTGGAATAGGGAATAGCTATGAAGTTTTCCCGCGCAGTGTGGATGGTTGCTGAAAATGCCGCATAGCTAATTTCATCGTCATGATCCGGCGCAGAAACCCTGTAAGAAAATTCTTTGCCATCGATTTCGATATCAATTCCGCTTAAACCAACGGCCTCAGGACCATAGCCGGATCCTTCTTCGGCGTTGGCAATGGCGAGAGATATCTTTCTGCGTGCCAAGGAAGACCAGGCTGCGCCAAGCTTGTATTTGCTTATCCGGAAATCGCTGAAATACAAACGGCTTGGTTCGACGGCCGACAGGCCGGACAAACGGAGTTTTTCAACTTCGGATGCCAGCGCCTTTTCATGATCTTCGTGGGGTAAATGCCCACCGATGCAACCGGTCAATGCAGCCGCTAGCAGAAATAAAAGCAGTTCATTTTTCATATTGGGCAATTTCTAGTCATTGGAAGAAATGCCCAAGCCGAAAAAATCCCGGGCATTCGTCGTGCTGATTTCCGCAGTGAGCTCGACGGCTTCACCACGATCTTTCGCCAATTCTTCCACGATATGTTTCAGGTACATCGGCTCGTTGCGGTGCAGTTTCGGTTTTGGCCTGATTGAAC
>CAZPCE010000148.1:0-7211 GCA_964584915.1 uncultured Arenimonas sp.
TCGGTTTCCGCGAAGTCGGCCAGCACGTGATGGCACCGGGTAATATCCGCGCCTGCATGCTGTTGAAGGATTTGTGCAGCTTCCCGTTCGTGCAGGAGACTTACGCGAATGCATTGCCCAACGTACCCTGGCTTGCGGCACGTGCGCTACCCGGCCGCAACAACAACCTAGCCACGGGAACCTGATCGAATGGCAGCACAGATTCCTGACTACGAACAAGCCGGTGAATTAAAATTTGGTCAAGTAGGCATCGCCAACCTCCGCGTTCGCAGCCTCGATGTCGAAAAACTCAAGATCGAAATGCAGGAACGTGTCGCGCGTGCGCCGAAATTATTCGAACGCGCCGCCGTGATCCTGGATTTCGGCGGCCTTTCGAAATGCCCGGATGCGA
Organism: uncultured Arenimonas sp.; assembly: GCA_964584915.1. Taxonomy (GTDB): domain Bacteria; phylum Pseudomonadota; class Gammaproteobacteria; order Xanthomonadales; family Xanthomonadaceae; genus Arenimonas. The sequence continues at coordinate 392 of CAZPCE010000148.1, forward strand.
AAACGGTCAACGCATTGATCGACGCCTTGAAATCCGCCGGCGTATTGCCGATCGCCATTGCCTACGGCACCAGCGCGATCGAGGCATTAGCGGTCCAGACAGGCCTGCCGTTGCTGGCGAAATTCCGCGTTTCCTATGAAAGTCAGGCTGACGCCGTCGCGGAACCGCAAGAGAAAAAAACGCCACGCAAGGCCGAACCGGAAGTGGAACGTCCGGCACCTGTAGTTGCGGCGGCGAAATCGGAACCGGGCATCATGCACACACAACCGGTTCGCTCTGGCCAGCAGATTTACGCGCAAAACAAGGACATCACGGTGATGGCGACCGTTGGTGCAGGCGCCGAAGTCATCGCCGACGGATCGATCCATATTTACGGCGCATTGCGCGGCCGCGCGCTGGCGGGTGCCAGCGACAACGTGAATGCGCGCATTTTTTGCCGCGAATTCCACGCCGAACTCGTCGCCATTGCCGGACATTACAAGGTGCTGGAAGAAATTCCGAAAAACCTTTTGGGCAAGGCAGTACAGATTTACCTAGAAAAAGATCAACTCAAAATCGAAGAGTTGACATGAGACATAACGGACAGAAAACGGAGAACGACATTGGCTGAAATTATCGTAGTAACCTCGGGCAAAGGTGGCGTCGGAAAGACCACCACCAGTGCAAGCCTCGCATGTGGCCTGGCAAAAGCCGGTAAAAAAACCGCGGTGATCGATTTCGACGTCGGCTTGCGCAATCTCGACCTGATCATGGGCTGCGAACGCCGCGTGGTTTACGATTTCGTGAATGTCGTGCACGGCGAAGCCAATTTGAAACAGGCCCTGATCAAGGACAAACGTTTCGAAAACCTTTACGTGCTTGCGGCTTCGCAAACGCGCGACAAGGATGCGCTGACCAAGGAAGGCGTCGAGAAAGTACTGAACGATATCGCGGCCGAAGGCTTCGATTTCATCGTTTGCGATTCGCCTGCGGGCATCGAAAAGGGCGCGTTCCTCGCAATGTATTTCGCCGATCGCGCGGTCGTCGTGGTGAACCCGGAAGTGTCGTCGGTTCGCGATTCGGACCGCATCCTAGGCTTGCTCGCATCGAAAACGCGGAAAGCAGAAAACGGCGAACGCGTGAAAGAACATTTGTTGCTTACCCGCTACTCGCCGGAGCGCGTCGAGAAAGGCGACATGCTTTCGATCGACGACGTGCAGGAAATTCTGGGTCTGAACGTGATCGGCGTGATTCCGGAATCACCCGAAGTGCTGCAAAGCTCCAACTCGGGCGTGCCGGTCATCCTCGACGAAACATCGAATGCGGGCATGGCCTACGTTGATGCCGTTGCGCGAATTCTCGGCGAAGACAGACCCCTGCGTTTTACCACTGTCGAGAAGAAAGGCTTTTTCTCGAAAATGTTTAGGAGCTAAGCGATGGGAATCTTCGATTTTCTGACCCAGCGCAACAAGAACACCGCCAACGTCGCGAAAAACCGGCTGCGTATCCTGATCGAACAGGAACGCGGCTTACGCGACGCTCCGGACTATTTGCCGCTTTTGCAGCGTGAACTGCTCGAAGTGATTCGCAAATACATCAATGTCGATGTCGATGCGGTAAAGGTCGACTTGCACAAAGACGGCGAACACAATCTGCTCGACATTTCGGTTGCGCTGCCCGAAAAAGAAAGCTGATCGTTTTATCCGCCCGGGATGATTTCCGGGCGGAAATGCATTACAGCCAGTCAATCACGTGCTTACACTCGCAGACATCGGTTTCGAAGCGCCGCGCGCGCTACTCGAACACTATCGACTGGAATTGATACAGGTAAAAGACGACCGGGCGATTCCCGGCAGTTTCTGGGGCGAATGCGAAGCCGGCGTGATCGGCCACGCGGTTTATGCACGTCTCGATACACCGGTGCATTCATTGCTGCATGAAGCCGGCCATTTGATCGTACTGCCCGAAGAAAAACGCGCCGAAGTGCATACCGACGCTACCGATTCCGTCGCCGAAGAGGATGCCGTTTGCGTTCTGCAGGCGATACTCGGCGATCAACTGCCCGGTGTCGGCAGGGAACGCATCTGGGCCGATATGGATGAATGGGGATACACCTTCCGGCTCGGTTCGGCCAAAGCCTATTTCGAAAATGACGCCGCAACGGCTTTTCAATTCCTGATCGACAAGCAGATCATTACACCCGATCATAGGCTTGGAATAACCATTAACTCCGGAATCTAGTCATGTCATTATCGAAGCTGCAACCTGCCGGTATTTTTCTTCTGATAGCTTCGATATTTTCGACTCCCGGCTTTGCGATTTCGGTAGATGAATATGCCAAATGGAATGATTTCGGAAAGGTGACCATGTCGCCGGATGGAAAATACCTCGCGGTTGAGCGCTTCGGCGATATCAATTCCACCTTGCTGATACTCGATGCCGAAAGCCAGAAACCCTTGACCGAATTCGCCCTGCCACCCCATCAATCGGTATACGGGGTGAATTGGGCCAACAAAGATACCTTGATATTCAGCCGCGCTCAGAGAAGCGGTGGACTGGAAACTCCAAGATCCTATGGTGAAGTTATTGCAATGTCGGCCGATGGCAAAAGAACAAAATATTTGTATGGCGCATTGGGTGACTCTTCGGCCAAGGGAGTCAACAAAGATGAAGGCTGGGCCAAAATCATAAACATGATGGAAAATGATGATGAGAATATCGTCGTGCTCACCACCACCTGGGACAATGCCGACGAGCTGAAAAACAAGCAGGCCATTGTCAAGATCAATGTTTTTTCAGGCAAAAGGGATCAAATCGCGATTTCGCCCATCAATAATCCCTATGTAATTTTCGATCTGGAAAACAAACTACGCTTCGTCAGTGGCTATGACGAAGACCAATACCCGGTCAGTTATCAATATCTGGAACCAAAAAACCAGTGGAAAAAAATCGAAAGTGGTACATCCCCGTTTTTTTTATTCCAACCCCTGCAATTCCTGCCTGGCAACAAAGACTTTCTGGCTGAAATAAGCGATGCCGGAGAGCCGAGCTGCCTTTATCTGGTCAAATCCGACAACACAAAAGAACAACTGCATTGCGAGGAAGGCGTTGATATTGGCAGACTCATGCCCTCGTCTCACACTGGCCTGCCGCTTGCCATCGTCAGCAACTCCACCAATCCCAAAGTCGTACTCTTGAGTGCAGATACGGAAGATGCCCGCTTGTACGAGAGCATCTCGAAATCTTTCCCTGATGAAATTGTTTATCTGGAAGATTACAGCAGCGATGGTGCACGCATTCTATTCAGCGTTTCGAGCGATAGCAGACCGCATCGTTATTATCTGTATGACAGGAAGTCCAACATTTCCAGACTGGTATTGAGTACCAGCCCTACACTTGATAACGAACGCTCGGGAAACAGTACCGGCTTCAGTTTCAAGGCTAGAGACGGCGTTACCCTTCACGGTGTGCTGACGCTGCCCAAAAATCATGTCAAAGGTAAAACTCCGATGGTAGTCATGCCTCATGGTGGACCACTCGGAATTTCGGACAACTGGTATTTCGACAAGGATGCCCAATGGCTCGCGGCAAATGGTTATGCCGTGCTCAAGATCAATTTCAGGGGTTCGGCCGGCTATGGCAATGCTTTCATTCGCAAAGGCTACCGAACCTGGGGTAGCGACATACAAAATGACATCATTGATGCCACCAATTTCGTCATAAACACGCAAACCGTCGACAAGAATAAAATTTGCATCATTGGCGGCAGCTTCGGTGCCTACTCGGCGCTGATGAATAGTATTCTGGCGCCACAAACTTACCAGTGCGCGATTGGCTATGCCGGTGTTTACGACCTGAGCCTGATGTACAGGAAAGGCGACATCCCCGAGACGAAAACCGGCCTTCACTATCTCGATCTTGTGATCGGCAAAGACAAGGAAGCCCTCGCAGCGCAATCGCCTGTTTCCAGAGCTGCCGAAATTAAAATCCCCGTTTTACTGATCCATGGATCAGACGATTGGCGCACTCCTTTACCTCAGGCATTGCGGCTGAAAAAAGCCATGGCCGATGCGGGAAATACTCCCGAAATGCTGATTGTGCCCAACGAGGGCCACGGCTTTGTCCGGACGAAAAATCGCATTCAGTATCTGACTACCCTGAAATCATTTCTGGACAAGCATATCGGGCCAAACAAGATTGCAAAAAACTGACATTGGCTGCAATCTTGTCACCTGCCCGTCCCTTCTTTCGAGTTCCGCCTCAACCACTTGCACCCCACTTTCACCACTGCTTTGGAGATTACCGTGAACCTTAAACGCGCCCTTCTTGCGCTCAGTATTTCTGCCGCCGTGCTGTCCGTCAGCGCCTGCAAAACACAAACGACCCCCGCCGCCGGCAATGACCATGCGAATGAAACCGCCGACCAGTTCGTCGCCCGCATTAATGCCGAAATGCGTAACGATTATGTTGAAGCGTCGGCTGCACAATGGTTGTCGGAAACCAACATCACGGATGACTCGCAACTGCTGGCGTCGAAAGCCAACGAACGTTCGCTGACCAAACTGGGGCAATACGCCGAAGAAGCCAAACGCTTCGACGGACAAAAGCTTTCGCCGGAAACCGCTCGCGCACTCCAACTATTGAAACTCGGCATAACCGTTCCGCCGCCGAAAGATCCGAAGCTGCTCGCCGAACTTACCGAGATCGGAACCAAGCTCAATGGCGCATACGGCGAAGGCAAATATTGCAAAGACCCGAAGAATCCCGCCACCTGCAAAGACATTGGCCAGATTGAAGACATTCTCGCCAACGGCAACAGCACTTACGAAGAACAACTCGATGCCTGGCAAGGCTGGCACACCATTTCGGTACCGATGCGCGAGCAATACCAGCGCTTCGTTGAATTGAACAATATCGGCGCGAAAGACCAGGGCTTCGCCAACACCGGCGAATTGTGGCGCAGCGGCTACGACATGAAGCCGGCGGATTTCCAGGCGGAAACCGACCGCCTCTGGGGCCAGGTAAAACCGCTTTACGACCAACTGCAATGCTATACAAAAAATAAACTGGTCGAAAAATACGGCGCCGACAAAGGCCAGGTCAAAGGCATGATCCCCGCCCACCTTACCGGCAATCTGTGGCAGCAGGACTGGGGCAATTTGTGGCCCTTGCTGCAGCCTTACAGTAACGTTCCGAAACTGGACATTACTTCAGCCCTGCAAAAGCAGCGCAACGATAAGTATGTCGGCTTGGTCGGCGAATTCGTCAAGGCAAACAGCCGCCAGCCGAACGCCGAAGAAGGCGTTGAAATCGGCCGCGCCGCCGATCTTGCGCAGGCAAAAGCGATGGTTGCCGAAGCAGAAAGTTTTTATGTGAGCCTGGGCATGCCCAAGCTGCCGGAATCGTTCTGGGAAAAAACGCAATTCGTGCAACCGCGTGATCGCGATGTCGTTTGCCACGCCAGTGCCTGGCCAATGACGATGGACGGCGAAGTGCGCATCAAAATGTGCATCAAGCCGGATGAAGATTCGTACACCACGATCTATCACGAACTCGGCCACATCTATTACTACCTGGCCTATCAAAAGTCGCCGGCACTGTTCCAGAACGGCGCGAACGACGGTTTCCACGAAGCGATCGGCGACACCATCGTGCTTTCGATGACTCCCGAGTATCTGAATTCCAAGGGACTGGTCGATAAACCGACCGTCAGCAATGAAGCCACCATCAATGCGCAAATGCGCATGGCATTGGCGAAAGTGGCATTCCTGCCATTCGGCCTGATGATCGATCGCTGGCGCTGGGGCGTGTTCGACGGTTCCATCAAGCCGGAAAACTACAACAAGGCCTGGTGGGAATTGAAAGCCAAATACCAGGGTGTTGCGCCTGCCACTCCGCGTGGTGAAGAGAACTTCGATCCGGGCGCCAAGTATCACGTCCCGGGCAACACGCCTTACACACGCTATTTCATGGCGGATATTCTGCAGTTCCAGTTCTACAAATCATTGTGCGACGCCTCCGGCTTCAAGGGCCCCTTGTATCAATGCAGCTTCGCCAATAACCCGGAAGCGGGCAAACGCTACTGGAACATGCTGGGCAAGGGTGCCAGCCAGCCTTGGCAATCGACGATGAAGGAATTGACAGGCGGCGACAAGATGGATGCCAGCGCCGTGCTGGAATACTTTGCTCCACTCAATACCTGGCTGCAGGAACAGAACAAGGGCAAGGAATGCGGTTGGAAATAATCGCGACTTCATAGCCAGCACACAGAAAACGGTCAGGATTTCCTGGCCGTTTTTTTTGTTAGAGTGAGTGAATAATGCCTACCATCATTTCCCATATTGCGATTCCGCTTGCGATCGGTTTCGGCCTCGGTAAAAGGAAAATATCCGAACACCTGCTTTGCGCCGGCGTCGTGGCTTCCGTCATTCCCGATGCCGACGTTATCGGTTTCAAATTCGGCATCGAATACGCATCGCAATTTGGCCACCGTGGCTTTAGCCATTCCATTTTTTTCGGGCTTCTGCTGGGCATGATTGCCTTGCTCGCCCACAAAAAACTCGACTGCTCACGCCTGTCGGCATTCTTGTTCGTCAGTCTTTGCGCAGCATCGCACGGGCTGCTGGATGGATTGACCGATGGCGGACTGGGCGTTGCCCTGTTCTGGCCATTCAACAACACCCGTTATTTTTTCCCTTGGACCGGCATCGAGGTTTCGGCGATTGGCAGGGGCTTTTTCTCGATGCGGAGCCTGTCGGTACTGGCATCGGAATTCAGGTGGATCTGGTGTCCTGCGATACTGCTTTGCAGTATCTTGTACTTCTTCAATCGCGAACGGAAA
>CAZPCE010000149.1:0-7133 GCA_964584915.1 uncultured Arenimonas sp.
ACATCATGATCGGCGAAGGCCCGGCCGCGCGTTCGATCAAGCTCGACCTGCCGCCTTTCACCCTGATCGGTGCCACCACGCGTGCCGGTTTGCTGACCGGTCCCTTGCGCGATCGTTTCGGGATCGTGCAGCGGCTGGCTTTTTATACCAACGAGGAATTGACGCGGATCGTGCGGCGTTCGGCCACGATCCTCAATATCGATTGCGATGCCCAGGGCGCCAGTGAAATCGCCTGTCGTTCGCGCGGTACGCCGCGCATTGCCAACCGTTTGCTGCGCCGTGTCCGCGATTACGCGCAGGTGAAAGGCAATGGCCATATCGATGCGGACATTGCGCAGGCGGCAATGCAAATGCTGAAGGTGGATCCGGAAGGTTTCGATGAAATCGACCGGCGCATGTTGCGCTTGATGATTGATAATTTCGATGGCGGCCCGGTCGGTATCGAGTCCCTCGCTGCCGCCTTGTCGGAAGAACGCGGCACACTGGAAGACGTCATCGAACCGTTCCTGATTCAACAGGGATTTATCATTCGCACCGCGCGTGGCCGCATGGCGACGCATAAGGCCTATATCCATTTGGGGTTGAAGGCGCCACGGCGTCCAGCATCCGATTTATCGGCGATCGAGCCGGAAATCGAATGACGGTTCTGGCGATGTTTGAACCTCGGGGAATAAAAAATCGATGACGTTCAGCTGGCCTATAAGGGTTTACTGGGAAGATACCGATGCGGGTGGCGTGGTGTACCACGCACGCTATCTGCATTTTTTCGAGCGAGCCCGTACCGAATGGCTGCGTAGCGCCGGTATCTCGCAAACGGATTTGCGGCAGGAACAGGATGTGATCTTGGTGGTCAAGGACGTGTATCTGGATATTTTGCGGCCCGCTCGCATCGATGACGCGCTTTCTGCGACCGTCGTCATTGCCGAAATCGGGCGCGCCAGTTTCCAGGTTCGTCAGGAACTGTGGCGGGGTCCGGATTGTCTGAGCAGGGCCGATGTGAAAGTGGCCTGTCTTCGATCCACCAGTTTCAGGCCTTGCGGCTTGCCCGGCGATGTAAACCAGGCGCTGCAAAACGCGCACAAAAATTAGAAAAGCAGGAGAGTGTATGAGTTTCGTGAACGTAATTTTGCAGATGGCGGTAGCCCCCACGCAGGCCTTGCCGGCAGAGCCTTTGCAAACAGCGGCAGCAGCGGTTGCGCCGAGCCCGGGTTTGAATTACTGGGAATTGATAGCCCACGCAAGTTTTCCGGTACAGGTCATTATCGGATTGCTGGCGATAGCTTCGGTTTTCAGTTGGGTGATCATTTTTTCGAAAATGCGCGTCTATGCCCGCGCCAACAAGGCAGCGGATGATTTCGAAGGCCGTTTCTGGTCGGGTGCCGAGTTGACGCAGTTGTATCGCGAGGCTACCGATCGCAATCATGATGTCTCTGGCCTCGAAGCCATTTTTGAATCCGGATTCCGCGAATTCTCCCGCCTGCGCCAGAAGAAAAGCGTCGATGCGCGCGTGCAGCTCGAAGGCGCGCAACGCGCGATGCGGGCGACACTGGCACGCGAAGTCGATGCACTGGAACATAATCTGGAAATGCTGGCGAACGTCGGTTCCACCGCTCCGTATGTCGGGCTGGTCGGCACCGTGTTCGGCATCATGGTCACGTTCCACGGCATCGTGGTGAACAAGCAAAACACGATTGATGCCGTGGCTCCGGGCATATCGGAAGCCTTGCTCGCGACTGCCATCGGCTTGTTCGTCGCGATTCCCGCGGTATGGGCCTATAACCGTTATGCAACGCGTGTTGAAAGATTGAGCGTCCGCTATGAAAGTTTTGCCGAAGAATTTTCTTCCATTCTGCAAAGGCAAACGCATGTCGATTGATGTTGGAATTAACCCCGACTTCAATGTGCAGCCGTTAAGGAATTCGCCATGAGTACCGCATTCTCCACCCGCCACCGCAAGCGCCGCAAACTGAAGGCCGAAATCAATGTCGTGCCTTACATCGACGTGATGCTGGTGCTGTTGATTATTTTCATGGCAACGGCACCGCTGTTGAATTTGGGTGTGGATGTCGATTTGCCGGACTCCAATGCCAAAGCCATCAACACCGACAAGAAGCCGATCATCGTGTCGGTCAACGTCAATGGCGATTACAAGATCAAGATTGGCGACACTGATGGCGAAACCGTGAATGCTGCAACTCTGGTTGCAAGAGTCGAGCAGCTTACGCAAACCAACAAGGATTTGACCGTATTCGTGGCGGGCGACAGGGATGCCAGTTACAGCAAGGTCTATGACGCCATGGTGCTTTTGCAGCAGGCCAAAGTGGCACGTGTCGGCATCATGAGCCAGCCGGGACAAGGCAAGTAATGCAAAGATCCAATGACACCCTGACAGGTTTCATTTTTGCGCTGGCATTGCATGCTGCGTTGCTGCTCGTGTTTTTCCTGAGCGGCTGGTTGTCGAGTACGGCCGTTGCGCCGGAAGCGAAAGGCGACCCTGTTGTTGCCAGCGTGATGATCAGCGCAGCCGATATCAAGCGTGCGCAAAAGGCCATCAGCCAGTCGGAAGCCGCGCCGCCGCCGAGACCAGCGCAAGCCGTGCAGCCAAAGCCGGAGCCTAATCCGCAAACATCGGAAACTCCGCAGCAGATGCAGGCGCAAGCGCCCGTCATCGACCCGGATAGTGAAGATCAGGAGCGCATCAATAAACTGGCCATTCAGGAAACCGAGGAAAAAATTGTTGCGGAACGCGAGGCCCGTAGGCGCCAGGCGCAGATCGATTTGACTGACGACGTTCTAAAACAGCAGCAGGCGGAAAACAAGCAACGCCTGCGCGAACAGCAGCTGGCGCAGCTGGAAGCGATTCGCCTGGCGCAGAAGTCGGCAGCGACGCGAACACGTATGGAAGATCAGCGTTTGCAGCAATTGCAGGACGTGCAGCAATCAGAACCTGTCCGTTCAACGACAGCGCAGACGCAACGTTCCACCGGCAATCCGAATGCGAACAATGATTTGCAGGCACGTTACATGGCCGCCATCAAGGCGACGATCCATGGTAACTGGCATCATGAAAACAACGAGCCTCTGCAGCGTTGCCAGGTCGAATTTACGCAGGCGCCGGGTGGCGAGGTGATTGACGTCATTTTTCTCAGCTGTCCTTATTCACCCGAAGCGCGTGACCAGGCGGAACGTGCCGTTCGACTGACGCCGTTGCCCTATTATGGTTTTGAGCCGGTGTTCCAGCGCCGTCAAACCTTTACACTTTGTTATCCCACCGAGCAATGCGAGAAATAAACCCATGAAGAATTTCTTCCAACGCCTGATGTGTCTCTGCCTTTTTCTTGCAGCGCCCTTGTCGGCACAAGTCCTTGATCTCGGCGTGATCTCGGGTAACGAAGGCTCGTTGCCGATCGCGGTCGTGCCGATGGCCTATCAGGGCAAACTGGCGGCGCCGGAATTGCAGGTAGCCGACGTGATTCGCGCCGATCTGAATCGTTCCGGCCAGTTTCGCTCGATGCCGGAAGCGAGTTTGATCGCAAGGCCGACGCGTGGCAGCGAGGTCAAGTTCAATGACTGGCGTCTGGCCAAGCAGGATTTCCTGGTGGTCGGTCGCGTGCTCGACGATGCTCAGGGCAGCTATCGAATCGAGTACGAACTGTATGACGTTGCGAAACAGGAACGCATGCTGGGTTTGTCATTGACCAGCCGCGCCAAAGGCTTGCGTGACGTGTCGCATCAAATCGCCGATCAAATCTACGAAAAAATTCTTGGTGTGCGCGGCGCCTTCTGGACCCGCATCGCTTACGTGACGGCAAATGGCGTGGGCAAGAACATCAAGTACTCCCTGATGGTGGCCGATTCCGACGGCATGAATCCGCAGAATGTGGTCACGTATTCCGAACCCTTGTTATCGCCAGCTTGGAGCCCCGATGGCCGCAAACTGGCCTATGTCAGTTTCGAGCGTGGTAATTCGACCATCTACATACAGGAATTGAACACCGGTGCACGTGAAATGGTGGCCAGCTTCAAAGGCATCAACGGCGCGCCCGCGTTTTCACCCGATGGTCGCCGCATGGCGATGACTTTGTCGAAGTCGGGCAATCCGGAAATTTACGTGATGGATCTGGCCAGCCGCAGTCTGACCCAGGTGACAAACCACTATTCAATCGATACCGAGGCCGTATGGTCCGCCGATGGGCAATCGCTGATATTTACCTCCGACCGTGGCGGCCGTCCGCAGCTTTACCAGGTATCGGCCAACGGCGGTGAACCACGTCGCCTGAGTTTTTCCGGTGATTCGAACGCGAAGGCCAGCGTTTCCTATGACGGCAAGCGTATTGCATCGGCCCAGGGAAAAGGCAGCGTTTACCGGGTCAGCATCCTCGATGTTGCATCGGGAAGCTGGCAGTCGCTTTCACCCGGTAATCTCGATGAATCGCCAAGCTTCGCGCCGAATGCCAGCATGTTGCTTTATGCTAACAAGGAAGGCCGTCGTGGCGTGCTGTATGCGGTTTCAGCCGATGGTCGCGTGCGCCAGCGAATCGTACTGGCCGACGGCGATGTCCGGGAACCTGCTTGGGGTCCGTTCAGGCAAAAATGACATTAATCCTATTAAACTGAATATCATTCCATAACGCCAACACCACACCTTATATGAAAAGGGGATTTAGCATGAAAACCACCGCCCGCGTTTTAGTTGCACTGGCCGTTTGCCTTGCATTGGCTGCCTGTACCAAGAAAGTGAAGCCAAACGAAGAAACCAATAACAATAATAATTCCGGCAACGACAACGGAGCGCAAACCAATCCGATGACCGGTGATGGCGTTTACGGTCCGGAAGATCTCGATACCGATGCATGCTTGCGCCAACGCGTGGTGTATTTCGATTTCGATCAAGACGGATTGAAGCCGGAGTTCCAGGCCGCTATCGCCTGTCATGCCAAGTACCTGCGTGACCGTCCAAGCGCACGCATGACGCTGGAAGGTCATGCCGATGAGCGCGGCACCCGCGAATACAACGTCGCATTGGGTGAGCGTCGTGGCAATGCGGTTTCGGCTGCCGTTCAAGGCAGTGGTGGTTCGGGTTCGCAAATCACCGTGACCAGCCTGGGTGAAGAACGCCCGACCTGTCTCGATTCAACTGATGATTGCTGGTCCAAGAACCGTCGCGTTGAAATCAGCTATTCAGTCAAATAATCATGAAGTCCACTTCGGCGGCTCGCATCTGTTTCCTGTTGGTGGCCTCATTGGCCACCAACAGCGTCTTTGCCCAAAAACAAAGTTTGGCGGAACGGGTAGCGGCGCTGGAACAGAAGTCTTCCTCGCAAGCGCAGGGCGCCGGCCAGGCGAATGTCGAGCTGCTTAATCGCCTGACGCAACTGCAAGCCGAAATGAAAGCGTTGCGGGACCAAGTTGAAACACTGCAAAACGAGAATACCCAGCTCAAGGAACGCAATCGCGTTCAATACATCGATCTGGATTCACGCATCAACAAGTTTGAAACGGGCGGCGGTGCGACGACAAATTCGGGGGCCGCAATGACTGCCACGAAACCGGTGGTCGCCAAGCCGGCAACAAAGCCCGTAGTGCCTGCCAGTTCCAACAACATGGCAGCGGATCCTGCAAACGAAGAAGCCGCCTACGGCGTTGCCTTCGAAGCGCTGAAGCAAAAAGATTACGTTGAGTCGGCGCGCCTGTTCAAAAGTTTCATTGATACTTACCCGCAAGCGCAACTTGCACCCAATGCCTGGTATTGGCTGGGTGAAAGTTATTACGTGACACAGAATTACGAGATCGCCCAACAAAGTTTTGAAGGCCTGTTGTCGCAGTTTCCCGACTCCAGCAAGGTGCCGGACGGCATGCTGAAGCTGGGCTATTGCCAGGCGCAACTGGGCCAGAAAGATCGCGCCCGCAATACCTTTAACGAAGTCCTGCGCCTTTATCCGATGAGTGACGCCGCACGCTTTGCACAAAGCCAATTGCGCGCCATGAATCTTGGACAATAAGCGTTGTGGAAGCCGGTACCCAGGAACGTCTTAAACTGACGGAAATTTTTTTATCGGTGCAGGGCGAGGCTCGCAGCGTTGGCTGGCCCACGGTATTTGTAAGGCTTACCGGTTGCCCGTTGCGTTGCCAATATTGTGATACCGCGTATTCATTTTATGGCGGCGAGTGGTGGAACATCGACGACATACTCGTGGAAGTCGCCAAACACGGTGCACGCCACGTCTGCGTCACAGGCGGCGAACCGCTTTCGCAGAAACGCTGCATCATCTTGCTGAAAAAATTATGCGATGCCGGCTATGAAGTTTCACTGGAAACCTCCGGTGCAATCGATATCGGCGAAGTCGATCCGCGCGTAAGTCGCGTTATGGACCTGAAAACGCCTGACTCCAAAGAGCAGCACCGCAACCGACTCGAAAATATTCCGTTACTGACACAGCACGACCAGATCAAATTCGTGATCTGCAGTCCGGTCGATTACGAATGGGCAAAGTCCATGTTGGCGGAACATCGATTGTCTGATCGGTGTGAAGTATTGTTTTCGCCCAGTTACACGGAGATCAAGCCGCGCGATTTGGCGGAATGGCTGTTGGCGGACAAGTTGCCGGTACGTTTCCAGATGCAATTGCACAAGCAATTGTGGGGCGAAGAAACCGGACGTTAGGAACCTGGAAAGATGTCGACGAATATTAAAAAAGCAGTGATCCTGGTCTCCGGCGGAATGGATTCTGCCGTCACGATGGCAATCGCGAAAGAGCAGGGTTTTCTTTGTCATGCGCTCAGCGTCAGTTATGGCCAGCGCCATGGCGCCGAACTGGATGCAGCCAACGAGCTTGCAAAGCTGCAGGGAGCGGCGTTACATAAAACAGTCGTGGTGGACCTTCGCAGTATTGGTGGCTCCGCATTGACCTCGGATATTGCCGTTCCGGAATCGGCGACCGAGGGAATACCAGTGACTTATGTGCCGGCACGGAACACCATCATGCTGTCGATTGCGCTTGGTTGGGCGGAAGTATTGGGCGCCAATGATATTTTCTGCGGCATCAACGCGGTGGACTATTCCGGCTACCCCGATTGCCGTCCCGAATTTCTTGCGGCCTTCCAGAATCTTGCCAACCTTGCTACGAAGGCAG
>CAZPCE010000150.1:0-1102 GCA_964584915.1 uncultured Arenimonas sp.
GGCATTTTCCAGGCTATCGGAACCGTGCACGGCATTGGCGTCGATACTTTCAGCGAAGTCTGCACGGATGGTTCCGGCAGCGGCTTCTTTCGGATTGGTGGCGCCCATCAGATCGCGGTTCTTCTGAACGGCGCTGTCACCTTCCAGAACCTGAATCATCACGGGACCAGAAATCATGAATTCAACGAGTGCGTTGAAGAAAGGACGTTGGCTGTGTACGGCATAGAAACCTTCGGCTTCTTTGCGGGAAAGGTGTTTCATTTTCGCAGCGACGACTTTCAAGCCGGCATTTTCAAAACGGGCATAAATTTGGCCAATTACGTTCTTCGCAACGGCATCGGGTTTGATAATTGAGATGGTGCGTTCCAGCGCCATGATGTAACTCCAGTGTCTAAGGGTTGAAAGTCGCTAAATTTACCATAAAAAGCCCAATTAAACACGCACTTAGAGCGAATTCTGAAAGCTCTGTCACGTTCGCGGTCACCTTCCTTCAGCTGTGTCGGGGAACGATGTCCGGCTTGACCCAACGCACGTTCGAATTTAAGCTTGAAACATTCGTTTGAATCAAACGCTGGAGACAGAGCAAATACATGCCTACTGCACACTTCAATACCAAAGATCGCATTCTCGGCGCAGCTGAAGAATTATTCGCCCAGTTCGGATTTGCCGGCACTTCTTTACGCCAGGTTACCAGTCGAGCCGACGTGAACATTGCGGCCGTGAACTACCATTTTGGCTCGAAAGAAAACCTGGTGAACGAAGTCTTTCGTCGCCGCATGGACGAGATGAGCGAGCGGCGCCTAAGCCAGCTGCGGCAGGCTATCGATGAGAAGCCCGGCGATCTGGAAGCCATTCTGGCGGCCTTTATCCAGCCCGCACTTGCGCTTACCTATGACCGCCACGGCTCGGCCTTTGTGCGTGTGCTGGCGCGTGCTTATGCGGAAAAAAATGATGGCTTGCGTAAATTTCTCTCCGATAACTATGGCCAGGTCTTGCGCGAATTTGCCAAGGCATTGGCAGGTTGCCTCCCAAGCTTGGCCAAGGAAGATCTCTACCTGAGATTGGATTTCACCGCTGGCGCCCTCACCTACGCCATGGCCGA
>CAZPCE010000150.1:1193-1464 GCA_964584915.1 uncultured Arenimonas sp.
GCGCTGGCGTGATGGGCGCGCAGATTGCCGCTCATTTGGTTAATGCCAATGTAGACACTATCCTCTTCGATTTGCCTGCTAAAGACGGCGAAAAGAACGGTATCGTGAATAAAGCCATCGCTAATCTGGGTAAGCTTTCACCGGCGCCATTAGCGTCAAAAGACAAGGCAACGGCCATCGTCGCTGCGAACTACGACGAGCATCTGGAATGGTTGAAAGGCTGTGATCTGATCATTGAAGCGATTGCCGAGCGTCTGGATTGGAAAAAAGA
>CAZPCE010000150.1:1474-7051 GCA_964584915.1 uncultured Arenimonas sp.
CCTTCGTGAACAAGAATGCGATCCTGGCTTCGAATACATCCGGCTTGTCAATCAATAGCTTGGCGGATGTTCTTGATGAATCGCTTCACCATAGATTCTGCGGCGTGCACTTCTTCAATCCGCCCCGCTACATGCATTTGGCCGAGCTGATTCCTTGTAAAGACACCGACAAGGCTGTGCTCGAAGGACTTGAATCTTTCCTGGTTACGACGCTCGGCAAGGGCGTGGTCTATGCCAAGGACACCCCTAATTTCATTGGCAACCGGATCGGTGTTTTCTCGATTCTTTCGACCTTGCACCACACCGCACAATTTGGCTTGGGCTTCGATGAAGTCGACGCATTGACTGGCCCATTGCTGGGCCGCCCGAAGTCAGCGACTTACAGAACCTCCGATGTTGTCGGTCTCGACACCATGTCGCACGTGATCAAAACCATGGCCGATACGCTGCCAAACGATCCTTGGAAAGAGTATTTCAAGGCCCCTGATTGGTTGCAGGCCCTCATTGCCAAAGGTGCTCTTGGTCAGAAAACCGGCGCCGGCATTTTCCAGAAGCGTGGCAAAGATATCGTTGTGCTGGACCTGAAAGCTCAGGACTATCGCCCTGCCACCGGTGAAGCCGCTCCTGAAGTCGTCGAAATTCTGAAGATCAAGAATCCGGCCGAAAAATTTGCCAAGCTCCGCAGCAGTGAACACAAACAGGCGCAATTCCTGTGGGCCATGTTCAGGGATCTATTCCATTACAGCGCATACAACCTGGCCGATATCGCCGATACCGCTCGTGATGTCGATCTCGCTATCCGTTGGGGTTATGGCTGGGCCCAAGGTCCATTCGAGTCCTGGCAAGCGGCTGGCTGGAAGCAAATCGTCGGCTGGATTCAGGAAGATATCGCTGCTGGCAAATCCATGAGTTCGGCGCCATTGCCGGCTTGGGTTAGCGAACGCGATGGCGTGAATGAAGCCGCCGGTAGTTACAGCCCTGCTCAAAACAAGATCGTTGGACGTTCGGCCAATCCGGTTTATGCACGTCAGCGCTTCCCGGATCCGGTTCTTGGCGAAACATTCTCGCCGGGCGAAACCGTATTCGAAACCGATGCTGTCCGTATGTGGCATGACGGCGACGGTGTCGCGGTGCTGAGTTTTAAAACGAAAATGAATACCGTCAGTGATGGCGTGTTGTCCGGAATCCAGCAGGCGATCGATATCGCCGAAAAGGATTTCACCGGCATGGTGATCTGGCAAAGCAAGGACACCTTCTCGGCCGGTGCCGATTTGTCCGGCGCAATGCAAAGTCTGAAAGACGGCAAACTGAAAGAATTCGAATCGATGGTCGCCAACTTCCAGGCCACCAGCCAACGTATCAAATACGCGCTGGTGCCGGTGGTGGCTGCCGTACGCGGTCTGGCACTCGGTGGCGGTTGCGAATTCCAGATGCATTCCGCTCGTACCGTGTTCTCGCTGGAAAGTTATATCGGGTTGGTGGAAGCTGGCGTCGGCCTGCTGCCGGCCGGTGGCGGCTTGAAAGAAATCGCGACTCGCGTTGGCTTGGCTGCCGGTCAGGGTGGCGATGTATTCGCTGGTCTGCGTCCTTACTTTGAAGCGATTGCGATGGGTAAAGTCTCGGCTTCCGCGCTCGAAGCGAAAGAACTGAAACTCGCCCGCGAGAATGATGTCGTGATCTTCAACGCATTTGAATTGCTCTACGTCGCAAAGCAACAAGTGAAAGCTCTGGCAGAATCGGGTTATCGCCCTGCTCTGCCGGCCCGCCAAATCCCGGTGGCCGGCGACGTGGGCATCGCGACTTTCAAAATGATGTTGGTCAATATGCTCGAAGGCCGTTTTATCTCCGAACACGATATGGAAGTGTCCACTCGTATCGCGACGGTACTGTGCGGTGGCAATGTCGATCGCGGTTCCCTGGTCGACGAAGAATGGTTGCTGAAACTGGAACGCGAGCATTTCATCGCGCTGGCTTTGATGCCGAAAACCCAGGAACGCATTCTGTACATGCTGCAAAACGGCAAACCACTTCGCAACTAAGCGCACGAGACCAGGAGAATCAAAATGTCCAAACAAATTCAAGAAGCCTATATCGTTGCCGCTACTCGTACGCCAGTCGGCAAGGCACCGCGCGGCATGTTTCGCAACACTCGCCCCGACGAAATGCTGGCCCATGTATTGAAAGCCGTCTGTGCTCAGGCACCGGGCATCGATACCAGCCGTATCGACGATGCCATCATTGGCTGCGCGATGCCGGAAGGTGAGCAAGGCATGAACGTGGCGCGTATCGGCCTGTTGCTGGCCGGTTTGCCGAATGTTATCGCCGCACAAACCATTAACCGTTTTTGCTCTTCCGGCGTACAGGCGGTTGCATTGGCAGCCGATCGCATTCGTCTCGGCGAAGCCGATTTGATGTTGGCTGGCGGTACCGAAAGCATGAGCATGGTACCGATGATGGGCAACAAGGTCGCGATGAGTCCGAAAGTATTCGAGGACGACAACATCGCTATCGCCTACGGCATGGGTATCACCGCCGAAAAAGTCGCCTCGGAGTGGAATGTTTCGCGTGAAGACCAGGATGCGTTCGCGCTCGCATCGCATCAAAAAGCGATTGCCGCCATTGCCGCCGGTGAATTCACTTCGGAAATCTCGCCATATCACATCATTTCCCGTCAGCCTGTACTCGTTGGGAACACGGTGCAAATGCGTGAAGTGATCGCGACCAATGATGAAGGCCCGCGTGCAGACTCGAGCATCGAAGGTCTGGCGAAACTGAAACCGGTGTTCCGTGCCGGTGGCAGTGTCACGGCGGGCAACTCATCGCAAATGTCCGATGGTGCCGGTGCTGTTTTGCTGGCATCCGAACAGGCGATCAAGGATTACGGCCTCACTCCGCTTGCCCGCCTCGTTAGTTTTTCTGTTGCCGGCGTGCGTCCCGAAGTCATGGGTATCGGCCCGATTGCCGCGATTCCAAAAGCCCTGAAACAAGCCGGCCTGACCAAAGACCAGCTCGACTGGATTGAATTGAACGAAGCCTTCGCAGCCCAGTCGCTTGCCGTGATTCGCGATTGCGGACTGGATGCATCCAAAATCAATCCGCTCGGCGGCGCCATCGCGCTTGGCCATCCACTCGGTGCAACTGGTGCGATCCGTACGGCAACCATTGTCCACGGCATGAAACGCCGCAAACAAAAATACGGCATGGTCACCATGTGCATCGGCACCGGTATGGGTGCGGCGGGTATTTTTGAATCGCTGTAATTCTTGTTACCTTTGAAATAAAAAAACGGGCAGAAATGCCCGTTTTTTTGTGGTGCCATAGGGTGCGCCCCTGGCGAACCACATCCGATACCACGAAGGTACAAATTGAGCAGGTATTGCGTGAGCAATATTGCCGCAGCTGACCACTCATCGTAGAGTTATTCAAATTGCTTCTCTCCGAAACCGGAGGCGCCACCGGGCAGATGGTCGCCGAGATATGGAATTCACGCTCCATGAATACAACTTCTTCCTACCAGAACTCCGGCGCAATATTATTGCAAGGGCTTTATTCCCCTGAATTGACGGCAGCCTTTGCGAATTTCATTGGCCATCGTGTCTCGAGATCGACTAGCGCCTTGGTGCCACCCAGCATCGGCAACAAGGCATGCTATGAAGTGTCGGGCGCAGAGTGGCCGGCCTTGAAGACTTTTTTGTGGGGCCTCACGCCAAGAATCGAAGCCGCTACCGGAGTTGAGTTGCTGCCTACCTATTGCTACTTCCGCACTTATCAGCAGGGCGATGTTTGCCACGTCCACGCCGATCGGGCGGCATGCGAACACTCGCTTTCACTCACCTTGGCATATGCCGACAACATCCCGTGGGCCTTGGCGGTTGCCGATTCCAGGGTTAGCGAGGCGCAGCGCTACACCCTGCGTGGCGACGATGATTTTGGGAGCGAAAAATACAGTGAATTCCCGATGGCGCCCGGCGATGCCGTGTTGTATCGCGGCACCGATTATCGCCATGGCCGGATTAGACCAAATCCGAATCGCTGGTCTTCACATTTATTCCTGCATTGGGTTGACCGCAACGGACCTTATCGCGACCAGGCCTTTGACGGCCAGATCATGAGCGGTCACGCCGATTACCAATTCCCTATCTAACATTTTCAAACCGTTGTAATTTCAAGCAATAAGTAATCTTAAAACGGGCAGCCATTGCCCGTTTTTTATTGCTCATAAGGATTAAAATGCACTTATGAAAGTCAGCATTATTGTCACTACCTACAACTGGGAATCGGCACTGGAATCGGTACTGGAAAGCATCGCTTTGCAAACCCGCTTGCCCGATGAAGTCATTGTGGCAGACGATGGCTCTAAAATTGCGACCAAAAACCTGATCCAGCAAATCGCGAAGAATTATCCGGTCCCGCTGAAACACAGCTGGCAGGAAGACGACGGGTTCCGGCTTTCGCGTTCTCGCAACCTGGCCATCGCGATCAGTCAGGGCGAATACATCATCATCATCGATGGCGATATGGTGCTGGACACGCATTTCGTTGCCGATCATCTGCGAGCTTCAAAGCCAGGCTTTATGGTGCAAGGCTCGCGCATTCTCACCCTGCCGAGTTTTGATGCGAAAAAACTGTTGCATGAAAACAGGAAATTGCATTTCTTCAGCCGCGGCATCGACCGCAGGCGACATACTTTGCGAATGCCGAAAATCGCCAAGCTGGTATTGAAATTAAGCGAAGGAAAAAAACGCGATGGCGTTAAAGGCTGTAACCAGGGTTGGTGGCGTGCCGATTTAATTGCACTGAACGGTTTCGATGAGCGCTTCATCGGCTGGGGTCGCGAAGACGACGACATTCTTGCCAGAGCGTTCCGCCTCGGATTGAAACGCCGTGACTTGCGTTTTTCAGGCTTGGCAGCGCATATCTATCATCACGAGCGGCAGCCCGAAGGCATTAACCCGAATGATCGATGGTTGAGCGATAACAGCGAGAGAAATGTGATTGCTTGTGAGCTGGGATTGGATCAGCACATCAATCGCTTTTAATAAACACTGTCGCGAGGTCCGTTACGTGGTGTTGAATGCTGTCGTTACCGTGCTTTCGTCACCGGACACTCACGAAACCCATATCCCCTGACGACGCAATCAGACTTTCCTTACGGTTTCATTTGCGATCGGTAGCCATCATTGCGCATGGCCAGCGCTCGCTCTCTTTTCGTTTCCGACAATGCTTCAGGGACCTATCACTGTGTTTCGCGGTGCGTGAGGCGAGCCTGGCTATGTGGTGTCGATGCGTATTCGGGCATCGATTATTCACACCGAAAGCCTTTGGTAGAACGGCGTATCCAAGAAGTGGCTGCATCGTTTTCCATTGGCATTTACGGCTATGCCGTCATGAGTAACCATCTGCATCTTGTAGTTCATGTTGATGTGAAAGCTGCACAGGCATGGTCCGATGAGGAGGTTGCCGAACGCTGGGTTCGTCTATTTCCTTGTCGTGAGCAGGAGAACGCATTCCGGATTCAACGATGGGGTACAGCCGAGATACGTGTAAAATTAGGGCACGAAATCCTGATTCATCATC
>CAZPCE010000151.1:0-3292 GCA_964584915.1 uncultured Arenimonas sp.
TGATGGCACAGCTGGACATCGCCGAAAAACGCATCCCGCAAGACGGACGTATCAAACTCAATATTTCCAAAACCAAGCAAATGGATTTCCGGGTGAGTACCTGCCCTACCCTGTTTGGCGAAAAAGTGGTTTTGCGTTTGTTGGACGGTAGCGCGGCCAAACTCGGCATCGACAAGCTCGGCTACGAAGATGCCCAGAAGCAACTCTACATGGACGCCTTGGCCAAACCTTACGGAATGATTCTGGTAACAGGCCCTACCGGCTCCGGTAAAACCGTATCGCTGTATACCGGCCTGAATATTCTCAACACCGAAGAAAGAAATATCTCGACTGCCGAAGACCCCGTTGAAATCCGGGTACCGGGCATCAATCAGGTTCAGATGAACGTCAAACGCGGAATGACCTTTGCCGTCGCGCTCCGTTCGTTCCTCCGGCAAGATCCCGACATCATCATGGTGGGTGAAATCCGCGACCTGGAAACCGCCGAAATCGCCATCAAGGCGGCACAAACCGGTCACATGGTGCTTTCAACGCTCCATACGAATGATGCACCGCAGACGATTTCCCGCTTGATGAACATGGGCATCGCGCCCTACAACATTACATCGTCCGTGACACTGGTGATTGCCCAACGACTCGCACGCCGACTGCACGATTGCAAACGGGAAATCGTTTTGCCGGATGCCGCGTTGCTGGCCGAGGGCTACACTCCCGAGGACATCAAGGCTGGCATTCGCCTTTATGAAGCAGTAGGCTGTTCAGATTGCAACGAAGGCTACAAAGGGCGTGTAGGTATCTATCAAGTCATGCCGATGAGCGAAGAAATCCAGAAAATCATTTTGCAGGGCGGCAACGTTCTTCAAATTGGCGAGGCCGCATTGAAATCCGGCGTCAATGACCTCAGGCGATCGGCCCTGATCAAAGCAAGCGTGGGCATGACCAGCCTCGCAGAAATCAACCGCGTAACAAAGGACTAAGACATGGCAGCCTCCAAAGCAGCAGTCGTTAAATCTCGCGCAGCCACCTCCGCAATGGGCGAATTCGTCTGGGAAGGCACGGACAAGCGCGGCATTAAAATGAAAGGCGAGTCTAACGCCAAAAACGCCAATCTACTGAGAGCCGAACTTCGCAAGCAAGGCATCAACCCCACGGTCGTGAAGCCGAAAACGATGCCATTGTTCCGCCCTGCCGGCGGTTCTACCAAGGCCCAGGATATCGCCGTTTTCAGCCGACAAATCGCGACCATGATGCAATCCGGCGTACCGATGGTTCAAAGCTTCGAGATTATCGCCGGCGGTCAGAAAAATCCGAAAATGAAAGACCTGCTGATGGGCGTCAAGGCGGAAGTCGAAGGCGGCTCGTCACTGTCCGAATCGCTTGCAAAATATCCGCTCTACTTCGACACCCTTTATATCAATCTTGTGAAAGCCGGCGAAGGCGCCGGTGTGCTGGACGTGGTCCTGAACACGATTGCGAATTACAAGGAAAACATCGAGACGCTGAAAGGCAAGATCAAGAAAGCCCTGTTTTATCCCGCCATGGTGATCGCGGTGGCGGTACTTGTCAGTGCCGTGCTGCTGATTTTCGTGGTGCCGTCGTTCCGGAACGTTTTCCAGAGCTTCGGTGCCGACTTGCCCGCCTTTACCTTGTTCATCCTTGCCTGCTCCGACTTCGTGATTGCGTACTGGTGGGCCATCATCGGCGCTACCGCCGCAGCCATTTTTGCTTTCATCGCGACAAAAAAACGTTCGCGCGCATTCGCTGAATTTCTCGACAGGGTGATTCTGAAAATTCCCGTCATTGGCCAAGTGATGCACAACTCCGCCATTGCAAGATTCGCCCGCACCCTTGCCGTTACCTTCAAGGCAGGCGTACCACTGGTCGAAGCCCTCGACACGGTTGCCGGCGCTACCGGCAACGTCGTCTATGAAAATGCCGTCTACAGAATCCGCGATGACGTGGCCGTCGGCTATCAGGTCAATATGGCGATGAAGCAGGTCAACTTGTTCCCCAACATGGTGGTGCAAATGACCGCCATCGGCGAAGAGGCCGGCGCTCTGGACACCATGCTTTATAAAGTCGCCGAGTTCTACGAGCAAGAAGTGAACAATGCGGTAGATACCCTGTCCACACTGATTGAACCCATGGTGATGATGGTGATCGGCGTTATCGTCGGCAGCATGGTGATCGGCATGTACTTGCCAATTTTCAAACTTGCCTCGGCGATGTAAACCTGATGGAAATTTTGATAAGCAACACGCCACTGTTAATCACAGTGGCGTTCTTTTTCGGGCTGCTGATCGGCAGCTTTTTGAATGTCGTGATACTCCGGCTGCCTAACCGCCTGCTGTGGCTGGCACGTCATGAAAGCCGCGAGATGCTGGAATTGCCCGAGGTCTACGAGCCCGCGCCACCCGACATCGTGGTGAAGGGCTCTCACTGTCCACACTGCCAGCACCCGTTATCCGCGTTCGAAAATATTCCCCTCATCAGCTTCCTTGTTTTACGCGGCCGTTGCCGTCATTGCAAAACTGCGATCTCCTGGCAATATCCGGCAGTTGAATTCCTGACCGGCGTACTGTTTGCGATCTGTATCTGGAAGTTCGGCGCCAGCTGGGAAGCTTTGGCCGCATTGGCTTTTACGGCTGCGTTGATTTCATTGTCGGGAATCGATATTCGAACCCAGTATCTGCCCGATGACATTACCCTGCCCCTGCTGTGGCTGGGTTTGGTGTTGAGCCTTGTACCGCTTTTCCAGGACCCGTGGCATGCAGTGATGGGCGCGGCCGTGGGTTACCTGAGTTTGTGGAGCGTGTACAAACTTTTCAAACTCGTTACTGGCAAGGAAGGCATGGGCTATGGCGATTTCAAATTACTGGCTGCGCTCGGCGCCTGGTGCGGTCCTCAATCCATTCTGACGATTGTTCTGCTTTCATCGCTGATCGGAGCAATCATCGGCTCGATCTACCTTGCCGTTAAAGGACGCGACAACAGCACGCCGATTCCATTCGGCCCTTATCTTGCTGCTGCCGGCTGGGTGCAATTTATCGTCGGCATAGACCTGCTTGCCGGCTACATGAACTGGGCGATGCCGGGGTAACGGTGGCCCGATACATCATCGCAGTTACTGGCGGCATTGCTTCCGGCAAATCTGCCGTTACCGGTTTTTTCCATGATCTCGGCATCACGGTTGCCGATGCCGACATTGCCGCGCGCGCCGTTGTCGAACCCGGGCAACCGGCACTCGATGAAATCGCCGGACATTTTGGTTCGCATCTCGTCATCGAAGGGC
>CAZPCE010000151.1:3302-6749 GCA_964584915.1 uncultured Arenimonas sp.
CGCCGCGTTACGGGAGCTGATTTTCGACAATGCCGATGCCAAAAAAAAACTGGAGTCCATTACGCACCCGCGCATACGGCAATTGTTGATTGAGCAATGCAATGCCGCTGCGTCGCCGTATGCGATCGTGGCCATACCTTTATTGGCCGAAGGTGATCGCGCACATTACCGATGGCTCGATCGCGTCCTTGTCGTGGATGTCCCGCGTGCGTTGCAGGAAAGCCGACTGCTTGCCCGCGACAATATCAGCCGATCACTGGCCGAAAAAATGCTCGACGCCCAGGCAACTCGCGGACAACGTTTGGCTATCGCAAACGACGTAATTTGCAACGTGCATGACCTGGCTTCGTTGAATGCAAGCGTAAAGCGACTCGATATCCGCTATCACGATATGGCTAAATCTTCGCTGGCCAAAAACGGCTGATTCCGGCGACGCCCTGTGCACCATGCCGCCTTGCCTCGGCAACATCGCCCATGCCCAGTCCGCCCAACGCAAAAATCGGCAACGAAACTTCATTGCGCATTTCGGTGAATCCCGGCCATCCGATGCCTTGCGCATCCGGGTGAGAGTCTGTCTTGTGCACCGGCCCCAATACCGCAAACAAGGCTGACAGGCTCTCTGCCCTCTTCAAATCGTCGACCCGATGACAGGCGCCGGAAAAGGGATGCCCCGACAACCGCGTTTCGATATCGGATTGCATTAGTTGCCCGGATTTCAGATGCACCGGACAATCCAGCGCCTTCGCCAGATCAATGTCCTCATTGATCAACAGCATGGCGTCATGCTCGTGACACAGGGTTCGCACGTCAATCGCGAGTTCTTTCAGTTTTCTCGCGGCCAGCGATTTGCAACGCAATTGAATGCGGCGAATTCCGGTATCCAGTTGCTTCGCGATACACGAAAGGAAACCGGCCTTGTCGCCGTAAAATTCCGGCGTTATCGCAAGCAAGGCTGGTTGCGTCAATGCGGCCACGACCGGCTTGTCCGCAGGCGGCATCGGATACGATGACAATTTTTCCGGAGGCGACCATGCAAGCGCCTGTTTTTCGAGGCCCTTCGGCTTGCCGGTAAACGACGCAACCGTGTAAACATCAAGCACGATGCTTTTGTTCGAATAACGCTGGGGCACCGAAATCAACGGCTCGGCATCGCCGATGCGGATGCCGAGCTCTTCGAATAATTCGCGCTGCAGAGCATCCGTAGGCGACTCGCCCGGCTCGACTTTGCCGCCCGGAAATTCCCAGGCGCCGGCAAGATCGCGCCCCTCGGTACGTCTCGCCAGTAAAATCCTGCCGCGGGTGTCGCGAAGAACACCCGCTACCACATGAATCGGAGCGTCAAGCCCTGACGGCATTATCGATCAGGTCAACTGACCGTGGCATTGCTTGTATTTTTTACCGCTACCGCAGGGGCAAGGATCGTTGCGGCCAATCTTGTCGACATCGCGGGTAATCGTCTTCGGCTGCAATTCGGAGGCATCCTGCGATGCAAAGGCCATCGCCTGCTGCATTTCGTCGTCGACACCGAAATCGCCAGTTTCCGGATGCTGGAACTGCATGTCTTTCGCCTGCGCTTCAAGGCGCTGACGTTCGGCATTTTCCATTGCGGCGACTTCTTCTTCGTCGCGGATGCGTACGCGTGCCAGCAAGGTGATGACGTCCTGCTTTACCTTGTCGAGCATCTCCGAGAACAGCTCGAACGATTCGCGCTTGTATTCCTGCTTCGGCTGCTTTTGGGCATAGCCGCGCAGATGGATGCCCTGGCGCATATAGTCCATGCGCGCGAGATGCTCTTTCCAGCTTTGATCAAGCACGTTCAACATCAGGTGCTTTTCCAGATGGCGCATCATGTCCGATGAAATCTGGGCTTCCTTGTCGACGAAAACCTTCTCGGCCGCTTTCAGCACGTGATCGAGCAAGCCGTTGTCGTCCAGTTCTTCGGATTTCTCAATCAGGCCTTTCAGATCGAGCGACATGCCGAATTCATCGGCCAGGCTACGCTCGAGTCCGTCGATATCCCATTGCTGGTCGATCGAATTGACCGGCACATAACGACGCACCGTCATCGACATCACGTCGTCGCGAATGGCTTCAATCGCGTCTTTCACCGAGTCGGCTTCGAGCAATTCGTTACGCTGCTGATAGATCACTTTACGCTGGTCGTTGGCGACATCGTCGTAATCGAGCAGGTTTTTACGGATATCGAAGTTATGCGCTTCGACCTTTTTCTGGGCGTTCTGTATCTGCTTGGTGACCATGCCGCTCTCGATCACTTCGTCTTCTTTCATGCCGATTCGGCGCATCGCGTTTTGCACCCAGTCGGCGGCAAAGATGCGCATCAGGTTGTCTTCAAGCGACAGGTAGAAACGCGAGGATCCGTTATCGCCCTGACGGCCGGAACGGCCACGCAACTGGTTGTCGATACGGCGCGATTCATGGCGCTCGGTACCGATGATATGCAAACCGCCCAGCTCCAGAACTTCGTCGTGGTGCTTCTGCCATTCCGATTTCACCCGCGACTTGTCAAGCTCGCTCGCGTCTTCGCCCAACGCATGCAATTGCGCTTCCAGACTGCCGCCCAGGACGATGTCCGTGCCGCGACCGGCCATATTGGTGGCGATCGTTACCGCTTTCTTGCTGCCTGCCTGCGCGACGATTTGCGCTTCGCGTTCATGCTGTTTTGCATTCAGCACTTCATGAGGAATACCGGCTTTCTTGAGATGGCTGGAAAGCAATTCGGATGTTTCGATCGACGTCGTACCGACGAGAACCGGCTGTCCGCGTTCATAGCAATCCTTGATGTCGACGCTGACCGCATTGAATTTTGCGTCGCGAGTCAGGTACACAAGGTCGGCATGGTCCTTGCGCACCATCGGACGATGGGTTGGAATCACGACCACTTCCAGATTGTAGATGGTCTGGAATTCGTAGGCTTCCGTATCTGCCGTGCCGGTCATGCCCGACAGCTTGCTGTACATGCGGAAATAATTCTGGAAGGTAATCGATGCCAGCGTCTGGTTTTCGCGCTGGATCGGCACGCCTTCTTTCGCTTCCACCGCCTGATGCAATCCATCGGACCAGCGACGACCTGCCAGAGTACGGCCGGTGAACTCGTCGACAATGATTACTTCGCCGTCGCGCACGATGTAATCAACGTCGCGTTGATACAGGGCATGCGCGCGCAAGCCGGCATTCAGATGGTGCACGACGGTCAGGTTTTGCCCGGAATACAGACTGTCTTCTTCGCTGATGATGCCCGCTTCGCGCAACAGTTTTTCCGCGTGCTCCATGCCCGCTTCGGACAGATGCACTTGTTTTTGTTTTTCGTCGACCCAGAAATCGCCATCGCCATCTTCTTTCTCCTGGCGAACCAGTTTCGGAAGCAGACGGTTGACTTTCATGTACAACTCCGGCGACTCGTCGGCAGGGCCGGAGATAATCAGCGGG
>CAZPCE010000151.1:6762-7034 GCA_964584915.1 uncultured Arenimonas sp.
CGTCGACGATCGCAAAATTCTGGCCACGCTGGAAACGATCATCTTTCGACAGCGCCATGTTGTCGCGCAAGTAATCGAAGCCGTATTCGTTGTTGGTTCCATAGGTAATGTCGGAGGCGTACGCGCCTTTCTTGTCGGTATGCGGCATCCCCGGATATACCACACCCACGGTCATGCCGAGGAAATTGTAAACACGGCCCATCCAAGCCGAGTCGCGTCGTGCGAGATAATCATTCACCGTGACCACATGCACGCCTTTCCCGGACAGTGCA
>CAZPCE010000152.1:0-7013 GCA_964584915.1 uncultured Arenimonas sp.
GGAAATGACCGTACTGGTCGGCGGCCTTCGCGTGTTGAATGCGAACGTCGGCAAGGCACAGCACGGCGTGTTCACCACGCGTCCGGAAACGCTGAGCAACGACTTCTTCGTGAACCTGCTGGATATGGACACCGTGTGGCAACGTTCGGCGGCCGATGCCAATGTGCTCGAAGGTCGCGACCGTAAAACTGGCGCGATCAAGTGGACCGGTACCGTTGTGGATCTGGTCTTCGGTTCGAACTCGCAACTGCGTGCGCTGGCCGAGGTTTATGCCACGGGCGATGCGCAGGCCAAGTTTGTGCAGGACTTCGCGGCGGCATTCGGCAAGGTGATGAACAACGACCGCTTCGACCTTGCGTAATCGCCTTGTAGCGGAAAAGTTTTAAAAGCTTTGTGACATCAACGCGACCCGGCACCGGATCATTCCGGGTCGGGTCGCGTTTTATCCATCCCCTTCGGGCTGGATTCGTCCCCGGCACGCACACGGGCGGCATGATTGCGCGTTATCATTCCGGAATCCGAGGTGCCGCAATGACGACGAATCCGCAAACCGAAAACCAGAAAATAGAAGACGCTTTCGCTGCCATCCCGGAGCGCAACACCAGCGACAACATGCTGCGAACCATGCAGCAACACCATGTGCAGCTGTCGGTAATGGCGGATAACAAGGCCAACATCCTGATTACCGTTTCTTCGATTGTATTGACGATGATCCTGGCCAATCTCAAGGATCCCGATTTGCGCGCCGCCATGCTGACGCTGGCCGGATTCGTATTGATCGCCTTGTTGCTCGCGATCATTGCGGTGCTGCCAAAGTATCGACCGCTGCGTATTGGTTCCGGCGACTTGCCGCCGCAATTCAATCTGATGTTCTTCGGCCATTTCGCCGAATTGCCCCGTGATCGTTTTCTGGAAGAAATTTCCGAAGCCTTGAAAGCCGACGGTTCGGTATACGAAACCATGGCGAAAGACGTGTATTCGATCGGCTATTACCTCGCACATTTCAAATACCGGTTCCTGCGTTTGTCGTACCTGTTCTTTCTCGGCGGCTTCATCTGCGCCAGCCTGGTGGAATTGATTCATATATTGGCGGCCTGATGACGACGATTGCCGTTTTGCTTCGCGAGGCAAGCAAAGAAATCGATTCGGAAACCGCACGTTTCGATGCCGAGTTGCTGCTGGGGTTCGTGATTGAAAAAAACAGTGCATGGTTTTTGGCGCATGGCGACGATGAATTGCCGCAAACGTCGCAGGCAAAATTTCTTGAACTACTGCAGCGCCGTAAAGCCGGCGAACCGGTGGCGCATATCATTGGTTCACGCGGATTCTGGACCCTGGATTTGACGGTCACTGCCGATACCCTGATCCCTCGGCCGGAAACGGAATTGCTGGTCGAGCTTGCGATATCAAAATGTTCGCCCGGAAGAAAAACTCGCATTCTCGATCTCGGCACGGGAACCGGAGCGATAGCGTTGGCGATTGCAAGCGAATGCAAAAATTCGGAAGTGGTCGCCGTTGATAAAAGCCGACCTGCGCTTGCAGTGGCAATCGAAAATGCGCGGAGGAATAATCTGCAAGTCCAATTCATCCAGAGTGACTGGTTCGCCGGCCTGGAAAACGGGAAATTCGATTTGATCGTCAGCAATCCGCCGTATATCCCCAGCAACGATCCGCACCTGTCGCAAGGCGATGTGCGTTTCGAGCCATTGACGGCGCTGGCTTCCGGTAAGGATGGCCTGGACGATATCCGCTTGATTGTTTCGCAGTCGCCGCAGCATTGTTCACCGCAGGCATGGCTGATGGTCGAACACGGTTTTGATCAGGGCGAGGCGGTTCGCGGACTATTTTCAGATGCCGGGTTTTCCGGCGTGGAAACCGTGCAAGATTTAGAGCGAAGAGATCGCGTGACCATCGCTCAGTTCTCGTAGGAGGTCGCTTGCGGGCGACGGCGGGCGGGCCCGAGGACCTTCCTGCGACGGTCAACCGGCCGCAGTTTTTACCGAATTCGTGTTCGCCGTCAAAGGCCAGCGTTTCAAAATCGCGCCACGAATCGACGCAACATCAAGACCCGCCTCGGCAAGTAATTGCTCGCGACTGGCATGTTCCTGATACGCGTCGGGCAAGCCGAGATGCATGATCGGCATTACGATATTTTCTGCCGCCAACAATTCGGCAATCGCCGAACCGGCGCCGCCCATAATCACGTTGTCTTCCAGAGTGACAAAAGCTTCGTGGGTTTTTGCGAGATCGAGAATCATGCTGCGGTCGAGTGGTTTTACGAAGCGCATGTTCACGACGGTTAAACCCAATTCGTTCGCGACTTGTTCGGCGGCAGGCAACACGGCGCCGAAAGCGAGCAGGGCAATCTTGCTGCCGCGTCGACGCAGCTCGGCCTTGCCGATCGGCAAGGTGTCGAGATTGTTTTGCACCGCGACGCCGGTGCCGGAACCACGCGGGTAACGCACGGCGGCGGGGCCGCTGTATTGGTAGCCGGTGCTCAGCATCAGGCGGCATTCGTTTTCATCGCTCGGTGCCATGATGACCATGTTCGGAATGCAGCGCAGGAAACTTAGATCAAAACTGCCGGCATGCGTTGCGCCATCGGGGCCGACCACGCCGGCGCGATCGACCGCGAACAACACGTCGAGATTTTGCAAGGCGACGTCGTGGATCAATTGATCGTATGCGCGTTGCAGGAAACTGGAATAAATCGCGACCACGGGCTTGCCGCCTTCGCAGGCCATTCCGGCCGCAAACGTGACCGCATGCTGTTCGGCAATCGCGGTATCGAAATAACGCGCCGGATATTCCTGCGAGAAACGAACCAGGCCGGAACCTTCGCGCATCGCAGGCGTAATGCCGAGGCATTTTTCATCGGCGGCGGCCATGTCGCATAGCCAGTCGCCAAAAATTTGGGTGTAGGTCGGCTTGCTAGGCGCATTTTTTTTCACGATGCCAATGTTCGGATCGAATGGCGACACCGCGTGGTATTCGATCTGGTCGTCTTCGGCCAGGTCGTAGCCTTTGCCCTTGGTCGTGATCACGTGCAGCAGTTGCGGGCCTTTCAATGTGCGCATGGTGCGCAGCGATTTCACCAGTGCGTTGATGTCGTTGCCGTCGACCGGGCCGGAATAATGGAAGCCCATTTCCTCGAACAAGGTGGAGGGGACGAACATGCCTTTCCAATGTTCTTCCCAGCGGCGGACAAAACGCGCTGTCGGGTTGGTGCGTTTGTCGCCGAGTATTTTCTTGCCGCCTTCGCGGACGGCATTCATCGCCGGGCTGCTCATCAAGCGGCCGAGCATTTTCGTCAAACCGCCGACGTTTTCCGAAATCGACATCCGGTTGTCATTCAGGATAACGAGAATATTCGGTTCCGGGTCCATGCCGCCGGCATGATTCAAGGCTTCATATGCCATGCCTGCTGTCATTGCACCATCGCCGATGATCGCGACGACCTGACGATCATCGCCCTGGCGCTGCAATGCAATCGCCATGCCGAGCGCGGCGGAAATCGATGTGGAAGAATGGCCGACGCCGAAGGTATCGAATTCGCTTTCATCGCGTTTCGGGAACGGTGCGATACCGTCTTTTTTCTTGACGGTATGAATGCTGTCGCGGCGACCAGTGAGGATTTTATGCGGATAGCACTGATGGCCGACATCCCAGACGATGCGATCATCGGGCGTGTTGTAAAGATAATGAAGTGCGACCGTGAGTTCGATCACGCCGAGTCCCGCGCCGAAATGACCGCCGACGGTGCTGACCGTTTCGATCAGATAGGCACGAAGTTCATCGGCAATGGCAGGTAATTCGGTGTCGGAAAACTGTCGTAAATCCGCCGGAACGGTGATTTTCGACAAATAAGGGTAACGCTCGGCGTTCATCAATGACTTCTTAAGGGTTTCACGTATGCGTGAATTGTCCCGCGCCCCAGTCGAGAGGGCAAGTTAAAACCATGAAATCAGGCGCTGGCGTGACCGCTGATCAAGTTGGCGTTCACAAAGTCGGTAACGTCTGCGAGGCTGGACCCCGATTGCTCGGCAATGTCGGTCAACTTGGCCGGGCCCTTCATCATGACTGTCGCAATGCGGAAATGTTTTGGAAACTCGCGCTCGGTTTGAGGCCATTTGCTCAGTTTGAACAGGCTGTTGGGGTTGTAGGCCGGCAATAATTGGCCGTTGCCACCCACCAGGCCAGCCAGCCAGGCAAGACGGGCCAGTGGCTGGGCACCGCCCAGTTGCTTGCCGAGTTGGGCGAATTCGTCATGATCAATCGCGATGAAGTCCGATTCGGTCAGCGTAGCCATGCCGTAGGCCGTGTAGGGCTTCAGCGAATTGCTGCCCAGGTAAGTCTGGCTGCCCGGATCGATCACCAGAAGAGGTGCATCGTTCAGCTGGATTTTGACCGGACCACCCAAAACGCCGGGCTTGAGGAAATCGAGCAACTTTAGAGCCCTGGGTCCCAGGTTGGGCATGGCGGCTTGGGTGCCCGTTGTCATGCGAGGAGCGGTGGCGGGCATTTCCGCAGTCACCAACGCTTGCGGTTCAGCCCTCTGGGCTGCGGGTTCCGAAGCCGTGAAAACCGCTTGTTGCCCCGTACTGCGGGCATTGAGCATTTCGGGGGTAATGGCGGTTTGCTGCCCGGTGGTTCGAGCGATCGGTATGGCGCTTGCCGTCTGGTTGGAAAGCGAAGCCAGCAAATTGACCAGGCTATCGAGCGTCAGTGGGCGCGGCAGCACGTGATTGGCTTCGGCTCGGCTCGAAGTAGTCACAGCAGCCGTAATCTTGCCGTCGGCATTGGCCTTGAGCCAGGTCATGTGGCCGTACACCGTGTCCATGTCGATGACGATCAATTCGGCTTCTTTCTCGTTTGTTGCGGCCCATCGTTTGGGCAGACGCATATTGGCCTGGTCGAATACCGAGAGCACTTGTGCTTCGTCTTCTCGCGAAAACCCTGAAAAACAAATCGTATTGGCATTCATTGACGCGGTCCCCAAAAACTTTGGTGTCGTGATCGGCACTCGGAATATAACCGAAGTTTGGCCATGTGAATGGGCTGCGTCAATGCCGATTGCCGAGGCCGTGAACCAAAGCACAGAACAAGGCCGAAAAACGCCTCCAAAGCCGCGCAATGACTGCTTATCAGCAGGGTTAAATCTTGTTACGCGGGAAGCCGGTTTGCCGCTGAAACCGGATTAGCTCAAACCACGGTTACGCTTGGGCAGGTGGTTTTTCAGGAACGCCATTTGGTCGGCAAGGATGTGTCGATTCGAGAGAATCAAATGCTCGACCCAGCTTGGGCGAAACGGCACGGCCAGCAATGGCATGCCGGCTTGTTGCGGTGTGCGGCCGCCTTTGCGCGAATTGCAATGGAAGCAGGCGCAGACGACATTTTCCCAGACGTCGCGCCCGCCTTTCGAAATCGGCATCACGTGGTCGCGTGTCAGCGAGTGCCGGCTGTATTCCTTGCCGCAATACATGCACAGTGAACCGTCACGCGCGAACAATGCCGTATTGGTCAGAGAGGGAGTGGGAGATATGGCCATGTTTTTGGCATGACCCCGGGCGGCAACAATGGGATGCAGATCAATGACGCTTTGTTCACCGGTATGGCGATTCTGTCCGCCGTGGACAGTCATGCAAGGTTCGCCGAGTGTCCAGGAAACGGCACCGCGAACATAGAGGCACACGGCATCTTGCCAATGCATCCAGTCCAGAATGCGGCCATGGGCATCGAGCGACAAGACGCGAGGATAGGGGTTTTCATTAGGGGGCAGTGTGCCTGCCGGGGGGCGATGACTCCCAGCGCCCACGATCGCTAAGTGCTTGGTGGGCATGTCCATAAGCCATGAGCATAACCCAAGTGTGGTTTCGCGCAAGCCCTGTTGTTTCGACTGCTAAACTATCGGTAGTCACCAGGAGGCAACATGCGCACTTTGTACCCGGAAATTGAACCGTTTGACTCAGGTTTTTTGAATGTCGATGCACGGCACAGCATGTATTACGAGCAGTGCGGCAATCCCGAGGGAAAACCGGTCGTGATTCTCCACGGCGGCCCCGGTGCCGGCTGCGGCGCCAAGATTCGCCGTTTCCATGATCCGCGCGCCTATCGGATTATTTTGCTTGATCAACGCGGCGCAGGTCGATCAACACCGCATGCAGATCTGGTCGATAACACGACATGGACCCTGGTCGCCGATATCGAAAAACTGCGCGAGCATCTGGGTATCGATCGCTGGCAGGTTTTCGGCGGCTCGTGGGGCTCGACGCTGGCATTGGCCTACGCGGAAAAACATCCGCAACGCGTCAGCGAACTGGTCGTGCGCGGGATATTCCTGTTGCGTCGCTGGGAGTTGGAATGGTTCTATCAGGAAGGTTGTTCGCGTTTGTTTCCGGATGCCTGGGAAAAATATCTCGCACCCATTCCTGAAGTGGAGCGAGGCGACATCATTTCCGCCTATCACCGCCGTTTGACTTCGGAAGATGAAAGCGTGCGTCTTGAAGCTGCGCAAGCCTGGTCAATCTGGGAGGCATCGACGAGTTTCATGCTGCAGGACGAGGACTTCATCAACAGTCATCAGGATGCGCACTTCGCCCTGAGTTTTGCCCGTATCGAAAACCATTATTTCGTCAATGGCGGTTTCTTCGAGGTCGAAGGGCAATTGCTGCGCGATGCGCACAGACTGAAAGGCATTCCGGGAGTGATCGTGCATGGCCGTTACGATGTGGTGTGCCCGATCGCCAATGCCTGGGATTTGCACAAGGTTTGGCCGGAAGCGAAGTTGGTCATTTCGCCTACTTCGGGCCATTCCGCGTTTGAGGCGGAAAACGCATCGGCCTTGATCGAAGCGACCGACAGTTATCGTTGATCTTGCGTGTATGGCGTTGCCGCAATGACCTTGGCGGGCTGTTAATTGCTGTTACAGGCGGGCCTTAACCTCGACTTGCTGGAGGCTTGACGATACTCTGCAGCCTATGAATTTCAGGCAAGCCGGCTTATGAAGCTCCAAA
>CAZPCE010000153.1:0-7001 GCA_964584915.1 uncultured Arenimonas sp.
GGGTCAGGTAGAGTCAGACATTGTCGCAAGGGAAGATGCCCATCTTGCCGAGACCAAACGCGCGCGCGAGCAACAGGAAAAGATTTACCGGCAAGCACACGAGCAAGGTCTGTCTGATGGTCTGAAAGACGCCGAGCAGGAAATTAAAAGACGTGTTCAGGAGATTGAAACCCGTTTGTCGAGCGCCCACCAAAAAGCGTTGGCGGAGCTGGCATCGCAAAAACAATTATTCGAAAAACTGCTTGCTTCGATGAAATCATCCATCGAGCAGTATGCAAGCGAGTCAGAGACAGTCGCGGTCGAAGTCGCTTTTGCTTCGGTGCTGCGTTTGCTTGGCGATAAATCCGCTGATCGCAGCCTGATGTCGGAACTGTGTCGTGCCATTGCCAGCGAGTATGGTCATGCGACAGCAACGCTGCATGTCAGCGAAGCCGATAGCCAGCTGTTCGAATCGGTGAAGATTGGAATCGATATCGAAGTGGATAGAAGGCTGAAATCCGGTCAATGCATCATGGAAACTTCGCGCGGCCAGTTTGATTGTGGCCTCGATGTAAGACTCGAAGCATTGAAAAAAGCATTTTTATCAGGCCTCAACGAATACAGGGAGCTGAAGTAATGTCGCTCGCGGGTAAACTCGTCAATGCCGTTCAAAAAATGGACATGGCGCATCGCTATGGTCGGCTAGTAGCCTTTAATGGCCTGGTGATCGAGTCGATTGGTCCGGATGCGCATTTGGGCGAGTTATGCGAATTATTCACCGAAGATAATCGCGAACCCGTGCAGGCAGAAGTGGTGGGTTTTCGGCAGGATCGTATTCTGCTCATGCCTTACGGCAATGTTCACGGCATTTCTGCCGACAGTCTTGTGCGGGCAACCGGTCGAAGCCTCTCGATTCCTGTTGGTGATGCCTTGCTGGGACGGGTCGTTGATGCATTCAGCAAACCCATCGATGACAAGGGCGAATTGAATTTAACCGAAGAATATCCGCTATATCGCGAACCGATTAACCCGATGGCGCGCGAGGAAATTACCCAGGTTCTTGAAACCGGCATTCGTGCCATCGATACCATGCTGACGCTGGGTGTGGGCCAGCGTGTAGGCGTTTTTGCCGGCAGTGGTGTCGGCAAAAGCACTCTGCTCGGCATGCTGGCACGCCACGTCACGGCAGATGTTACGGTGCTTGCACTGGTAGGCGAGCGTGGTCGCGAAGTGGGTGACTTCATCCGCAATTCATTGGGCGAAGATGGCCTTAAGCGCGCAGTGGTAATGGCGGCTACTGCTGATCAACCGGCATTGGTAAGGACGCATGCGGTGCATGCGGCGCATGCCGTAGCCGAATTTTTCCGCGATCAGGGGAAATCGGTTTTGTTGATCGTCGATTCAATGACACGCTTTGCGATGGCGCAGCGCGAAATCGGATTGGCCATCGGCGAACCGCCGACATTCAGGGGTTATACGCCCTCGGTATTTGCATTGATGCCCCGCGTGCTCGAGCGCTGTGGTCGAATGACAGGCCGTGGTGCCATTTCAGCCGTTTACAGCGTTCTGGTAGAGGGCGACGACATGAATGAGCCTATTACCGATCACATGCGTGCCATTCTTGATGGTCATATTGTGTTGACG
This sequence comes from uncultured Arenimonas sp., assembly GCA_964584915.1. Classification (GTDB taxonomy): domain Bacteria; phylum Pseudomonadota; class Gammaproteobacteria; order Xanthomonadales; family Xanthomonadaceae; genus Arenimonas. Next base: position 1,624 of record CAZPCE010000153.1, read on the forward strand.
CGTGAACTGGCAGCACGCGGCCATCATCCTTCGATCGACATGTTGCAAAGTACCAGTCGTTTGATGAGTCATCTTGCCACGCCCGACGAGGCGCAAATTGCCCGCGATGCCAAACGCTTATTGGCAACGTATGAAGGCTCTCGTGATTTGGTAGAACTGGGTGCCCATCAACGTGGCATCAATGTACTGCTTGACGAGGCAGTTGATCTAAAGCCGGGACTGGATTCGGTGCTGACGCAAAAGCCCGAGCAACATTTCCGACGTGTCGATGCCTACCAGCAATTACAGCGAACGCTTCGCAATAACGAGGCGCGGACGCCATGAGCAACAGGCCTAATAAAATGCAGCGCCTTGTTCGCCTGAACCAATTTCGCGAAGAGCTGGCGAATGGCCAACTACGTCATGCAGTTCATGAACAGGCCGAAGCTGTTGGCAAGCACGATATGGCGACTGCTGCGATTGATCAGCTTGGGCAATGGAAGGCACAGAAGCAGGAAGACGGGGGTCTAGACATCGGACTTTATAATGCCGTGCTTGAGCATGAGCAACATGCAATGCTGCAGGCCGACAAATTGAAACTGGCAGTGAAAGACGCCGAAGAAGCAACCAAGCTCGCACAGCAAAAAATGATCGAAGCCGCCTCGGCAACCCGTGTTTCCGAGCAGCGCGAGTCAAGACAAACGAAACAGGCGGAACTTGAGAGCGAGAAACGCAATTTCGACCAGATTAGTGATGTCTGGTTGAATAACCGGGAGCGTGCTCGTGATTAATCGCTTTCATTCGGTGAGCCCATCTACCGTTGCGCTGACTGCCGGTTCGCAGGCAAAGAAAATCAATGTCGGCGACGGCTTCGGCGAGATGCTCAATGCGCTTATCAGTCCACTTCAGCAGACGGAGGGCCAAACGCCTGACTCCTTGCCCGAAGAAAAGAATATCGATATCGAAATGCCAGACGCCGGTATTCCATTCCATATTTTAATCGGCAATACCGATAACTTCGTTGAACTTTCCGCTGTCGGCAATGTTTTGGTGCCGCCAACATTGACCATACCTGTGATGCCGATGGATTCCTCATTGCCGAAGCCGACATTAGTACCTGTATTGATACCTACGCAGCCTACTGCTGACTTGTTACCAGTTGAGCATGTCAGTCCTGAACAGGTAGACAATCACAATTGGGTATTGCCATCGTCATCGACCAGCATGGAAAGCCCTGCAATTGGATCGCCGATTTCACTCAATGCAGGAACTGTACCGACAGATTCTGACATGCCGGTTGTTTCACCTGTTCAATCGCTGCCCGCTACCGATGCATTGACTACATCCGCCATGGCTGCGGAAACCATAATGACGCTTGATCCGGAAATCCCGATTCATGTCGTGGAAGTTTTTGATGCAAAAGAAGCAGCGCCTGAACCCGTCAATAGTGAAGTCAGAATCAACAAACATGCTTCTGCCGTTGCCGGCGATGTCGAATTGGTGAGCATGCCATGGCGTTTACAGGCTAATGCAGCGCTTTCGTATCAATCGAACGCTGAGCGGCTGAAAAACACCGAAAATGCCAGTAATGAAATAGGCATGCCTCCGCAAACAACGCCGGTGCGAGCCAGCAATAAAGGCCAATTGCCGAATACGGCGGGCTATGCGGCAGCATCCGAAAATAGTGAAATGGACAAGAGTCTCGCATTCTATCGAGTCTCCGAAGCTGCTTCCGCGCTTGTCAGCGTCTTTGAAAATGCACGAGTTACCCGTGCCGATTCGCGTGCTTCACTGGTGATGTGGCCGCAACGCGTTCTGCATTGGCTTTCTGATGGCGATGCCACTACCGCCTGGGTGCGTGACTACACACTTGATTCAGCCTCGACCGGAACATTGGTAGAGGCACTACGTTGCTTTTCGGAACAGCAAGGTTTTACTTTGCGTCGCATCATGCTCAACGGGCATGAAGTTTGGCGCGCCCCCTCCACTTTTTGATTCAATCCAGAGGTTATTGATATGCCAGTAGATGCCATCGGTACGATTCTGAATCCACAGAGCGCTACCGCAACACAACAAAACACGATTGATCAGGAAGATTTCATCAAATTGTTTCTGTCGCAGCTTCAATTCCAGGATCCATTGGAGCCAGTCGACAACCGCGAATTTCTGGCACAGCTGGCGCAATTCTCCAACCTGGAGCAGACACGGCAGACCAGTCAGAACACCGAAGGATTGCTGGTCATGAATTCTTCTGCCCAAGCCCTGGGTTTGTTGAACAAAACCGTAGAAATCGCCGGACAGGGTGCCGCAACAATTGGAGTCGTTACTGCGGTGAAATTTACCAGCGCAGGCCCGGAGCTCACCGTTCAAACCACATCGGGTCAAGCATTGACCAGTGTTCGTCTCTCACAAATCAGTCTCGTCAAACCATAATTCATTGGAGAACACCTCATGTTTCAAGCATTATTCAATAGCCTATCGGGTCTATTCAGTTTCTCTCGCAGCCTGGACACGGTCAGTAACAACGTTTCCAACATGAATACGCCCGGGTTCCGCGGTAGCGATACCTTTTTCGAAAACGTAAACGGTGGTCGTGGTACGCGCGTTTCAGGTGAAGGCCTGAGAACAACGGCAGGCGATATCCGCCAAACCGGTACTCCTACCGATGTTGCGATCGACGGCAATGGCTTTTTCATCTTGCGTGACGATACCGGCAATCTTTACTACACCCGCGCCGGCCAATTCCGTTTTAATGATCAAGGATTGCTAACCGACAGCGTTACTGGTTATCAGGTGATGTCGGTTGATAATGCAGGAAATCTGTCCAGCATTGATCTCGATACCTATCGTACGTTGCCGCCGCAAGCGACCACATCGGTCAGAATGGCCGGTAATATCGCACCCGGTACGCCAAGTCTTACCTTAGGCACATTCCAGATTTACGATGCTGCCGGCACGGTGCATACGTTAACAACGACATTGACCGATAACAATGCGGTTATTCCAGGTAGTTTTTTGGTATCCGTCAAAGACGAAACAGGTGCCGTTGTCGGTACTGGCCAGGTAACCTTCGGTACGAATGGCACACCACTGGCAGGTTCAAACACCGTTGCATTGAATCTCACCTATCTTGGTGTGCCACAGACGGTCAGCTTGAATTTCGGCACGGCGGGTGCGTTTGATGGTGCGACGCGTTTGAGTGGTGTCGCTTCCAATCTGGGTGGACAAGTAACCGATGGCCATCCATTGCTGGGCATTACCAGTTTGTCGTTTGATAGCGCTGGTAAATTACAATTCATTTATTCGTCCTCGGAAAGACGCACCGGTCCGCAACTGGCATTGGCATCGTTCGCCAATGAGAGCTCGATGGAATTGGTTGGCGGCCGCATGATTGCCGGCTCGAGCGTACAGCAACGTCAAATCGGCCGTCCTGGCGAAGGCGTATTTGGCCGTATTGCCGGTGGCAATCTGGAACTGGCGAACGTGGATCTGACGCAAGAGTTTGCCGACATGATCATCATTCAGCGTGGTTATCAGGCAAGTTCACGTGTGATGACGGTCAGCAATGAAATGATCGAGCAGTTGTACAACAGTACGCGAGGCGGCTAATGCACTATCGTCGCCTTCGTTGGCATAGCCGTCGTCGGCAAGAGGCGCTATTCACGCGCCTTGATAATGAACTCAATCGTTGGCTCAGCGCATGGAGCGTTGAGCCGGCGTGTTTGAGTTTGCAGCCCATGGCGGCCGACGCATACAAACCTGCCACGCCCATCAAGTGGCTGCGTTTCAACGCCAGCAAAGGCGTGCTTTATTTCGGCGCGCCGTCCTTGCACATCGAAGGCCTGGGTGGTTTGTTGGCGAAGGCGAGTGCAGATGACATTTTGCATTTGGGTCGGCGGGTAGGTGACCGCGCTTTGAAGGCATTGGTCAGTCAATGGCTGGACACGGGTATTCCGGATCTTGATGTTGAGGAAATATCAGCGCCTTCAAATGAAATTTTCGATCCGCGTTTTGGCGCTGCTTTTTTTTCGCTGAAAGGATCGGGTTTCCAGGCTTACGTCGTGTTTGATTCAGAAATAGTGGATAACTTGGTGCCGGCTATCGTTGGCAGTCTTGAGCCATTGGCTGCCCGGGACAGTTTGTTCGGTAATGAAAACATCGAACTCAACGTCATGCTCGATCGCGGTGCCGCCAAACTTGAAGATGCCATTGGATTGCAGGTTGGCGATGTGCTGTTGTCAGGAACCTCGATTCACTCAGCTTTCCATTTGATACACCCCGATATGCGCCGTCTGGCCGATGTACGTCTTGTCCGCAAAGGATTGTTGCGGGCGATACAGGTCGATACCCCTTAAGTCTCGAGAATTATGCAATGAACAAAACACCCGTCACCCCGATTGATCTTCCGCAAGCGCCCGAGTCCGCGCCGAGCGGCAACCCGCTCGTGAATAAAGACATGAGTTTGATCGGGCATGTCCCGGTCACACTGACTGCCTTGATCGGAAGTGTATCGATCAGTATTGATAAATTATTCGCCCTGAAAAAAGGCGAAGTACTTGAAATGAATGAATCTCTGGACATGCCAGTCACGCTACAACTCAACGGCAAATCGGTTGCACGCGGTGAACTGGTGGCGGTCGAAGATAATTTCGGCATCAGGATCACGGAACTGACATGACCGCGGTGCCTGCTACGGCGGCCAAGCCGGAGAATGTAAAACCGGATTCGGCCACTACAACCAGTAAGCAACCTATTCCATTTCGCAAAGAGGGAATTACCAACACGCCAGAAGTATTTGGCCTGCTGGTAACCACATTGCTGCTTGTTAGCATTTTTGCGGCACTGACCTGGTTTGCGCGTCGTCAGGGCTGGTTGGACCGCTGGGTTGGCCCCAAGCCGAATGCAAAAAACGATAAAAAGAAAATGGTGGTGCTGGAAGTGCAGCGTATAAGTCAGAAAACAACACTTTACCGGATCGGTACTGGTGATGAAGAGTATCTACTTGCTGAATCGAGCATGCAGGTTCAACTCGTAAAAAAAGATGCAGAAAAGGAAGTCGGCAATGAGTGAGTTGTTACGTGGCAAACACTGGCTGGCATTGATCGTATTCGCCTTTCTCGCAATTTTTGGCTGTGATGCGGTATTGGCATCGCCAGCAGCTTCAGTAGTGCTCGATCAAGCCGCCAAGCAGGATTATTCCTCAGTTGTCAGAACCTTCGTTTTGCTCAGCCTGCTATCCATTTTGCCTGTCATGCTGATCGGGCTCACTTCTTTCACACGGATCATCATCGTGCTCTCGCTATTGCGCCATGCGTTAGGCTTGCCGCAAACACCTCCCAACAGCGTACTGGTCACGCTCGCTTTCTTTTTGACACTGTTTTCGATGGGCCCGGTCATTG
>CAZPCE010000154.1:0-6975 GCA_964584915.1 uncultured Arenimonas sp.
CGCGAGTGTCTATGGCAAAACCAAGCTCGCCGGTGAAATGGCGATCCGTGAAGCGGGGTGCTCGCATTTCATTTTCCGCACCGCATGGTTGTACGCCGCGCGCGGACAAAATTTTCTGCGCACCGCACTGAAACTGGCGAAGGAACGCGAAGAGCTGCGAATCGTCAATGACCAGGTCGGTTCACCGACACCGGCGCGCTGGCTGGCAGTGGCCACCGCACTGGCTATCAGCAAGAATTTCGATGCCAACGGCACCTGGCACGTGGCGGCGGAAGGTGAATGCAGCTGGCACCAATTCGCCCAGACCATTTATCAGGAAGCGCTTGCTGCCGGCATACTCGAAAAAGCACCGCGATTGGTCGGCATCCCAAGCAATGAATATCCGACCAAAGCCAAGCGGCCGATGTATTCGCGGCTTGATTGCAGTCGTTTCGCCACCGATTTCGGCATGCAACTGCCGAATTGGCGCCTTGGGCTGAACCAAGTACTGGCTGAAATGGTGTGATACCGGCGCAATGCCCGGTATTTTGAGACAATGCACCCACTAATCCAGTGGGTCCGTTGAATATGAAGTTTTCCCGAGTAATGGCCATTTGCATGGCCACGTTGCTTTCCAATGCCTCTTTCGCGCAGGCCGTACCGCAAATTCCGGTTGAGGATTTCCTCAAGCGTGACGTTTTTGAATCGCTGATTTTATCGCCAACTGGCGAATATCTAGCCGCTACCGTACCTTTGCAAGATCGAACCAGTCTGGTGATTTTGCGTCGTTCGGACATGAAGCAAATGGGGCATGCGACCTTGCAGGCAAAAACTGCGGTAGGTGATGTGTATTGGGTGAATCCGACCCGAATTTTGTTTTCGGTAAGTCGTCAAGAAGGCCAATTGAGCCTGCCGCAGGGCACCGGCGAATTCTTTGGGCTCAATGTTGATGGTTCAGGACAGGGGCCCATTGTCGGTATGGGTGCGATTGTGAAGGATGCCGATGCAGCTTCAAACATCACCAAGAAAACAAATGAAGTCTATGCGGATATGGTCGACACCCTGAAGGATGACGACAAGAATGTGTTGGTAACTATTTATCAGTTTGGTACCCGCTTTACCGAGCTGCACAAAATGAATGTCGTGGATGGCCGACGAGTGACGGTGGCGAAATCACCGGTAAGAAACGGAAGCTTCGTAGTCGATAATTCAGGCGTGGCGCGTTTTGCCTCTGGTAACGATGATGACAACTATCAGCGTACCTATTATCGAGCCAGCGAAAAGGCCGATTGGGAATTGATAAATGACGAGAGTTCGTCAGGCAAGGTTCTTCATGCCTGGGCTTTCAGCGCGGACAACAAGACTGCTTTTTTGATGTCGCAAGAAAAAACCGGCCCAAATTCGATTTACACGTTCGACACGGCAACGAAAAAACAAACCTTGCTGATTCGTGACAACAACGTAAACCCCTCCGGCCTCGAAATTTCGCCGACTGACGACAGCCCTTATGCCGTGTTGTTTCGCGACGGCTTCCCCAGATACGAATATCTGGACAAAGACAACGAATATGCAATGGCCTTGCAAAAAGTAAGCGCTGCTTTCAAAGGCAAGACAGTGATGCCGGCGTCATACACGAAGGATGGCAAATTGGGTGTCTTCTACGTGTATTCGGATACCTCGCCGGCGGAATATTATTTGTTCGAGAAAGACACCAATAAACTCAGCTTTCTAGCGGCAAGTCGAGGTTGGTTGAAGCCGGAACAAATGGCCACTCAGGACCCTTATGAGCTAACCATGAGGGACGGCACTAAAGTGGAAGCGTTTCTTACCTTGCCTAAAAACAGCAGTGGAAAGAACCTTCCGCTGGTGATCAATCCGCACGGGGGTCCAATCGGGATATTCGATACCTGGGGTTTTGATTCTGAAGTGCAGCTGCTTGCGAATCGTGGCTATGCCGTTCTGCAAGTGAATTTTCGCGGTTCCGGTAATTACGGCCGTGCTTTCATGATTTCAGGATACAAGCAATGGGGCGGCACAATGCAGGATGATCTGACCGATGCCACACGATGGGCCATCAAGGCCGGCATAGCGAATCCAAGCCGTATTTGTATCTATGGAGCGAGCTATGGTGGTTATGCCGCACTGATGGGGGCCGCCAGAGAGCCGGATCTATATCGCTGCGCCATTGGCAATGTTGGCGTTTACGATATGAAGATGATGTACGGGCGTGGCGATACGCAGGAAACCGAGTATGGTCTGAACCAGCTGAGACAAGAGCTGGGCGAAGAAAATCTTGACGAGGCTTCGCCTACCAAGCTTGCCAGCCGAATCAAAGTACCAGTGCTGCTGCTTGCCGGTCGCGAAGACGAGCGTGCGCCGCCAGAACATACTGAGGCCATGGCGCGAGCACTGCAGCAAGCAGGCAAATCCGTTGAAATGAAAATTTACACGGGCGAAGGCCACGGCAACTATCTGCCGGAAAACAAGCTTGATTTCGCCAACCGAGTCTTGAATTTCCTGGATAAAAATATCGGTCCGGGTAGTCAGGCTGGGAAATCCAATTAATCCTGTCTCCCGCTGATCGTAGTCGAAGATGGAAGATGAAACGGCACCTTTGGGTACCGTTTTTTTTATACGTCATGCGCTTCAGGATTTCACGTCAATGTAGGTGGGCGGGACCATTTGTGATAGCTTGCTTTCACATTGCTGAAGCAGACAAGACATACTAATGGCACGCTCCATTAACGCATTTGGTTTATATCATCTGTCGCGCAGGTTTCAGCCGTGGTATTCAATTCAATTTGACCGAGGTGTTATATGAATAAAGTTCTTGCCGGCTTTGCCGGGCCTCATCAGTCGCTTCGCGCAAGCAAATCCGCCCATTCCTTTGGAACAGTTTCTCAAGCGTGATGTATTCGGAACGATGAGCATTTCGCCGACCGGTGAATATTTTGCCGCAACGATCCCCAAAGACGATGGCTCAAGCCTGGTGATACTTCGTCGCGCCGATATGTCGGTAACCGGCAAGGTCGTGCTTCCGAAAAACACCTATATCGTGGGATTCAATTGGGTTAATCCCCAGAGGATATTGTTTTCTATCGGCGAGAAGGCAGGGGAACTCGAGGCACCGTCCGGAACGGGTGAAATATACGGCGTTAACGTGGATGGCAAGGGCCAGGGCAATGCCTTGATTGGCTCCAGGTCTTCGGCGTCTGGTTCCAGATTCTTTGGTGCGTCGATAATCAGCACATTGCATGATGTTGACGACTATGTGCTGGTGAATATTCGTGGCGAAGCGGGCACTAGTGAAGTGGCCCGTATGAACGTTAATACCGGCAGGTACATCACCGTGGTGAAGTCGCCAGTTCGCAGCGGAAGTTTCAGTGTCGATCCATTGGGTACCGTACGACTTGCCGTCGGTGCAGGTAGCGACAACCGCTCCAAAACCTTCTACCGGGCATCCGATAAGTCTGCCTGGGAGTTGATCAATGACGAATCGGTTACCGATAAAATAGTTACCTCTGCCGGGTTTTCCGCCGACGGGAAAACCGTTTATCTGGAATCGGAAGAAGCCAGCGGTCCAAATTCTGTCTACGTATTCAATCCGGATACGAAAGCGATGAAATTGCTCCGCGCAGACAACAACGTAAGCCCGTCTGGCTATCTCACGTCGCCGGTGGATGGCGGTTTATTCGGCATATCCTACGATGACGGCAAACCACGCTTCGAATATATCGATGCGGAAAACCCCTTCGCAAAAATGCATGCCGGCCTGCAGAAAAGCATGCCTTCGCAGGTGTTGATACCTACCTCTTTTACCAGTGACGGTAATCTGGCGATTGTCCAGGGCGTTGCCGACAACGTTCCGGGTGATTTCTATTTGTATGATCGCAGCAAAAACAAACTCGATTATCTGCTGAGTAAAAATTCCTGGTTCAAGCCCGAAATGCTGGCAAAAATGGAACCCATTTATTTCGTTGCGAGGGACGGAACGCCGATTGACGGCTATCTGACCGTGCCGGTGGGCAGCAATGGCAAAAACCTGCCCTTGATCGTTAATCCTCACGGAGGACCATTTGGCCCTCGGGACGATTGGGGTTATAGCAGCGACGTACAGATTCTGGCGGCAAACGGTTACGCCGTATTGCAAGTCAATTTCCGGGGTTCCGGCGGTTACGGCCGGAAATTCATGCACCTGGGTTACCGGCAATGGGGTCGCACGATGCAGGATGACTTGACCGATGCCACCTTATGGGCGATCAAGGAAGGCATCGCCAACAAGAACCGCATTTGCATGTACGGTGCAAGTTACGGCGGCTACTCGTCGATCATGGCGGTTGCCAAGGAACCCGATCTGTATCGTTGCGCATTCGGCAATGTGGGTGTTTACGACATGACCGCGATGTACCATACGGGCGACATTCCGGATTCGAAGTCCGGCGAGAATTTTCTTGAAGAGGTTCTGGGTCACGAAAATCTGGATTCTGTTTCCCCGAACAAACTGGTTGAACGCATCAAGGTTCCGGTCTACCTCGCCGCCGGCAGGGAAGATTTCCGCGCAGCGCCCAAGCATACCGAGATGATGTATGCCGCTTTGCAAAAAGCGGGCAAGCCTTCCGAAATGGTGATTTACGAAGGCGAAGGCCACGGTAACTTCCTGCTGAAAAACCGCATTGATTTTTACCAGCGTTTACTGGGCTTCCTCGACAAGAATATTGGTTCCGGAAGTCAAAAGGCCAAATCGAATTGATTGCAGAATTTCTCCAGACAAAAAAACGGCACCCATCGGTGCCGTTTTTTTTATGACTGGCGGCGGGAATTATTTCACCCCATGCATCCAGCGTTTCATCGGTATGACCATGGCGAATGCAATGGCGGCGCAAACCAGTCCGCCGATCGTCAGGTTCCAGAACAGGTCGCCATATTTATTGGCTGCCTCTGTCCATGCTGCCGAGTGTTCGACGACGGCGCCGGCATCTTCAACCGAAGCCAGCGTGGCCAGTTTATGGGCGAGCAATTCAGAGAACGCGGTTGCCAGAAACCAGGTGCCCATCATCAGGCTTACGACTCGCGGTACTGACAACTGCGTTACCGCCGACAAACCTACCGGCGACAGGCACATCTCGCCGATTTCCAGAATGAAATACGCCAGCACCAGCCACCAGATACTGGTCAACGTGCCGGTTGATGCCGCTTGCTGGGCGGCAATCACAAGCGGAATAAATGCCAATGCTCCCGCCAGCAGACCGATTGCATTTTTCATGGGTTTGCTGGGATTGATATTGCGAACATCCAGCCAGCCCCAAAGACCGGTAAACACCGGAGCCAAAAGCAGGATAAACAAGGCGCCGAGGAAGGTTAGCGAACCGCCATTTTGTTCCTGGAATACTGCCATGCCCAAAACCATCAACAACGCGACCATGGCAGCAACGATGAAGATGGCCAGCGGTAATTTCGATTGCGGATTTTTTTCATGGAAATGGTTCGAAATCATGAAGGCGCCCGGCATGATCATGACCGGTACGATGAAATACCAAAGCGGCAGGCCACCGGCGACAATCAGTTCCGGGAAGAAATTTTTCGTCATAAGACGGTCCGTGAAGACTACCCAGGAGCCATAGGTTTGTTCGTAAAGCGTAAAGAAAATGAGGGCCATGAAAATCATGATCATCATGCTGATCATTTGTTCGCGCTGGACTTTGGTGCACTGCGTAATAATGAAATAGACAAACCAGATCAATACGATGCTGAATACGGTCAGCATAAGCATTTGTGCCAAGGTCAAATCAAAACCGATATCGAGGGTGAATGCATTATTGCCCGTTGCCCACATCAGGCCGGCAACCGGTATCAGGCCGACAATGGCGGAAATATAAATCAGCCACTCGCGCGGAATGCCGAACACGCGTTCTTTCAGACTTTCCGGTGCGGAAGATTCGGCATGGCCATGCAAATATTTCTGTCCCCAGATGAACATGGCCAAGCCTGCCAGCATGCCGATGCCGGCGGCTCCGAAGCCGTATTTCCAGCCGTATTGTTGACCCAGCACACCGCAAACCAGCGAAGCGAACAAGGCACCCAGATTAATCCCTGCATAAAAAAGCGAAAAACCGGAATCGCGGCGTGGATCGTTTTCTTCGTAAAGCTTGCCGACGATGGTCGAGATGTTGGGCTTCAGGAAACCCACGCCCATGATGATCAGCGAAAGGGAGAAATAAAACACCAGCAGTGCGGAAGTATCGCGAACGATATTGTCACCGGAACCGGTCGCGGGAGCACCTTCGTATGCCATGCCCAGATGGCCCAGCACCAATAAAATACCGCCAAAAATGACGGCTTTGCGCATGCCCAGATAACGGTCTGCAAGCAGCCCGCCAATCACCGGAAGGCAGTAGACCATGCCGCCATAAGCGCCCAGCATGTTCAGTCCACCGGTATCGCCGAATTTGTGATGTTCAACAAGAAATAACAACAGCAGGGCTTTCATGCCGTAGAAAGAAAAGCGTTCCCACATTTCCGTGAAGAAACAGATAAACACGCCTTTCGGGTGCCCCAGAAATGTGTCCTGGGCATGCGTAGTAGAGGGCAGGGCCACTGTATTCACAAACCAACTCCGGTAACCGTAAAAACCCGAGTATAGCCTGAGCTCGTAAGGTTAACGCCAGCCCAAATGCTTGGCGTATTGGCCGCCTGGGCCTAAACTGTGGGCTTTCCAATGCACGGTGCTTTTATGAATAGCCGCTTTGTCCTCGTTGCCCTGATGTTGCCGATGTTGGCTTCATCGCAAGCCTTTGCCGCCCGCGGCATGGATGTTCGCGATATGGTGAATTTCGATCGCGTTTCCGAACCTACGCTTTCACCCGATGGCAAAACGGTCGTCTACGGCTTGAGAAAAGTCGATTTCGAAGCAAACAAGGCCAAGACCGGTCTGTGGAAGCAATCACTTCATTCAAAGCAGGCTCCGGTGCGGCTTACGGCGGAAGGTTTCAGCGTCAA
>CAZPCE010000155.1:0-6944 GCA_964584915.1 uncultured Arenimonas sp.
GCATAGCCCATCGTGGAAACATTCGCACTGGCGAACAAGGCATCGCAAGCGAGCGAAATACTGAAAGGGAGTTGCATGCCGCCGTCTTCACTATCGGCAAATGCGGCCGGAAATCCGGCTTCGGCATAGGCATCCAGCGCCGCTTTCACTTCCGGAATGATCTTGACGCTGCCGTTATCGAACTCGGGTTCATGACTGTCTGATTTCCGGTTATGCGGCAGGAATTTTTCCATTGCCAAATCATGCGCTGCCTCCATCACGGCCTCGAAAGTGGAGACTTCATGCTCGGCGAAACGTGGATAGGCGCAAAGCTTTTCCATCGGAAAAACCTTGTGCAATAAAAACCGCAGGTTGGTCTGGTTGATCAGGGGCGATGTGGACATGGGTTTTCCTTTCTTTGAAGGAAGTCTAAGCGATGCAACGCTTTCGTAGGAGGCCGCTTGCGGGCGACCTTCCCTGGACACGTCGGGCCCAAGGGCCCTCCTACGCTTTTGTGAAAGCCGCGTTATACTGGGTTTTTACGATTGTTGACCGAATGTTTCTCGAGCACTTCCAGCTGCGTGAACCGCCCTTTTCGATCAGCCCGGACCCGCGTTTCGTTTTTCTGAGCGATCGCCATCGGGATGCCTTGGCGCATCTTTTATACGGCGTTGGCCAGGGCAGCAGCGGCGGTTTCGTTCAATTGACCGGCGAAGTGGGAACCGGCAAAACGACTCTATGCCGTTTATTGCTCGAACAATTGCCGGCGAATACCCGCGTGGCCCTGATCCTTAACCCGATGCTGTCGCCGATTGAATTGCTGGAGGCCATCGGCAAGGAGCTGCATATTCCGCTGCGCGGCAAACAAGGCCATCAAAAACGCCTGATCGATGCCTTGAATGTCTATCTGCTGCAGGCTTACGCCGAGGGTTTGCGCGTGGTGCTGATTATCGATGAAGCCCAGAATCTTTCGGCCGATGCACTGGAACAGGTTCGCCTGCTGACCAACCTCGAAACCAATACGCAAAAATTGCTGCAGATCATTTTGCTCGGACAACCGGAATTGCGCGACTTGCTGGCGCGCCGCGATCTACGGCAGTTGTCGCAACGGATTACCGCACGTTTTCACCTGACGCCGCTGAACGAAACCGAGACCCAGCAATATTTGCGCCACCGCTTTGCAATCGCCGGCGGCCAGCAATTCCCTTTCGCCGCCGACGCGATCCACGCATTGTTTCGTTATTCCAACGGAATCCCGCGTTTGCTTAACATCATTGCCGACCGTGCCTTGATTGCAGCCTACGTGCACGAGAATAAAGTGGTCGACAAAAAACTGGTGTCGCTGGCCGCCGCTGAAATCCTGCCTGCGCGGAATCCCAATAATATTCGTCGAATAGCGGCATGGGTTTTCGCCGCGATACTCGTGGCCCTGCTCGGCTTGGGTCTTCGCCATTATTTCGAGTCGGATTCGAAGGCAACGGGAGTGGAAGATGTCGCTCATTCTTGATGCCCTGAAGAAATCCGAAGCCGAGCGCCAGCGCGGACAGGTGCCGAACGTGCTTAGCCCGTTACCTGCCGCGCCAAGCCATGTGCATAGCCACAAGCAGTCGAAACTTCCCTGGCTGATTTTGATTGCGGCATTGTTGGCAATGCTGGTGGTCGCATTCTTTTATTCGAAATCGCACATTGCCGCATCGCCAGGCACCGTGGCCGCGCCCGCCAATGAAGCACCGGTGCAGGCGGCGATAAGCGAACCTGCCGGAATTGCGGAGCCCGTCGTCGAATCGCCAAAACCTGCCGTCGTCGAAAAGCCGACTGCACGCCAGATGGAAACAACGGTGCCTACGCCGGCCATTCAGGATATTCCGTCGCCGCCGACACCAATACCCTCGGTACCCGACGAGACCGACACGACTCCGCGCGTTGCAAGCCTGTCGGAAATGCCGTCCGATCAAAGGCAGCAATTGCCTGCGCTCAAATTGAGCATGCATGTGTATTCGGCCGATACAGCCAAACGTTTTGCGATCATCGATGGCCAACGCGTCAATGAAGGCAGCGTGCTCGGCTCGGCCGTGGTTGAACAAATCCGTCAGGATGGCGTGGTATTGTCGATGCAAGGACAATCCTATCTGCTGCCACGACCATGATCACTCGACAACATGTTTGTTAACCTGCCATCGAGAAAAAAAACTTCCAGGCGCTGGGCGACTCCGCTGCTGGTAGGGATTATCGTGATTGTTTTTCTGTGGTTGCTATGGTGGCCAAGCAGTGTTGAAGAAAGAGCCTACCTCGAACAATGGGGCACTTTATCGGGCAGCCTGCAGCAATGGCGGGTAGATTTTACCGATGGACGCCCGCTCACCCTGCTAAGCGCATTGTTCATCCATATCAACTGGGTGCACATGCTGGGCAATGTGATCTTCCTGCTGATATTCGCCTTTCCGTCCGAGAAATCACTCGGACCATGGCGGTTATTGACCGTGTTCCTGCTCGGTGGCGCGATTGCGAATCTGGTCGCTTCGTTGATGCTCGATACGCCGGGCCGATTGATCGTTGGCGCCAGTGGCGGCGTGTCGGCATTGATTGGCGCCTATCTTGCGCTGTTCCCGAGCGCACGGCTGGGAATCGTTTTGCCATTGGGTTTGTGGCTGGAATTCATTCGCCTGCCCGCGGTGGTATTGATCGGTGTCTGGGCCTTGCTGCAATGGTTGTTTACCTTTCTTGGCCCGGCATTCGGCTATGTTGCCTGGTGGGCGCATGTCAGCGGTTTTGTCGCGGGCATTATCATCGCCCTGTCGATGCGACCCTTCATTAAACTTCCGCGAATCCACTAGTCCATGAAAAAGCTCTACAAGATCACCTTCTTCAATGCCGGAAAAATTTACGAACTGTACGCCCGCAAAATCATGTCGGGCGATATCTGGGGCTTTACCGAAATCAGCGAACTGGTTTTCGATGTCAATGAAGGCCTGGTGGTCGACCCGACCGAAGAACGACTGCGCGATGAGTTCGCCAATACCAAAGTGCTGCACCTCCCGATGCAGAGCATCGTTCGCATCGAGGAAGTCGATCGCAAGGGCCAGCTCGCCATTCGCGACGCCACCACCGGTGAAAAAGTGGTTACGCCATTTCCCGTTCCGATGAAGCCTCTGCGCTGATTGCCGATGCGCATTGCGATACTTTTCCATGAAAGAGACAGCCATCGGGATCTACGGCGCTATGACATCGTGCATGTTGCCAAATATTGGGAAGCGCTTGGCCACGAGACAATCCATGTTTTCGGAACGGAAACCTATGTGCCGGCAGATATCGCGATCCTTCATGTTGATTTAAGCGTGGTTCCCCGGCGATTTCTGGATTTCGCAAATCGCTACCCGATTTGCCTGAACAAACATATCACCGACATCAGGAAATCGGCCATCTCGCGGCAGTCGTTATCCTTGAACGACGACTATCACGGAAAGGTCATCGTCAAATCCAATTGCAATTCCGGCGGCGTTCCCGAACGCGTGAACAGCCACTGGTGGTCACGTGCCGGACTTTATATTCGGCAGCTTTCGCGGAAATTTCGGCGGCAGATGGTGATCACGAAACAGAAAGACTATCGAATCTTCGACCTCCTTTCGCATGTGCCGCCGGAAGTTTTCTCCAGACCGGACTTGATTGTCGAGAAATTCCTGCCTGAACGCCACAACGAGCTCTACCATGTTCGTTGCTGCGTATTCCTGGGCAACGGAACACCCTGCCAGATGATGATTTCGCCCAATCCGGTGGTGTCGATGGGAAATACCATCAGCCTAGTGGAATGCGAGACGCATCCTGAAATCCTGGAATGGCGGAAACAACTCGGATTTGACTATGGTAAATTCGACTACGTAATACACGAGGGGAAAGTCGTATTACTGGATGCCAATAAAACCACCGGCAGCGGGGACCTGACCGGAAACCCGATGATTGAACGTTTCAGAAAAATACGGGCAGAGGGTTTGCTTGACTACTACGAACAAGCGCTAGCGGAACAGTCTTCATCATGAGCAAAACCAGCGTCATCGTCACCACCTACAATAATCCGGCCTGGCTCGAAAAAGTGCTCTGGGGTTTCAGTTGCCAAACACGGCAGGATTTCGACATCGTGATTGCCGACGACGGCTCGCGCAGTGAAACCCGCGATTTGATCGACACCATGCGGACAAAAATTCCGCTCGATATCCGCCATGTCTGGCAGGAAGACGATGGCTTTCGCAAATGCCGCATTTTGAATCAGGCGATCGTGCAGGCCGAAGGCGACTACCTGATTTTTACCGACGGCGATTGCATTCCGCGTCGGGATTTTGTCGAAACCCATCTCAGG
The DNA here is from genome assembly GCA_964584915.1 of uncultured Arenimonas sp. Lineage (GTDB taxonomy): Bacteria > Pseudomonadota > Gammaproteobacteria > Xanthomonadales > Xanthomonadaceae > Arenimonas. Next base: position 4,331 of record CAZPCE010000155.1, read on the forward strand.
CATCGTGAACCCGGTGCGTACCTGTCCGGCGATTACGTTCGTCTTCCGATGACCACCAGCGAAGCCATCGGCAAGGAAGAAATCCTGAGCGGCCGCTGTTTTGACCTGGATTATCTGATTGCCAACGGCTATCCGCCGAAGAAAATCAGTCAGCGCCTGAGAGCAAAGGGCCTGAAAGCAAGCTTTCTGGATAACTTCAGTTTCGTGCAAGCAAACTGGTACGGCAATAATGCATCGGGCTGGAAGAAAGACCTGGTCGCGGTGAACGGTTTCGACGAGCGCATGGCATACGGCGGCTCGGATTGGGAATTCGGCGACCGCCTGAACCGCTCCGGCATCAAACGCAAGCGCGTGCGTTATCGCGCGATCGTGCTTCATCTGGATCACTCGCGCGGCTATGCCGATCCGGAATTGATCAGGAAGAACAAGGCCCTCTGGGACGAAGCGGTACAGAAGAAGACGGTCTGGACCGATTTCGGCATTTCGCCGCCTTACAAAACCTGAGCGGCTTATTTCGCCTTAGTTGTTTGCCTGGCTTTTGGCGCGCTCGCCAACTTCAGACGTGCCAACGCGCGGTTGATGATGTCGTCGCCCGTGATCGACTCGCCCCGGGCAAAGCCGTCATCCACTTCGTCATCGCCGGCAAGATGTCCGACCAGATCCTGCTCGCGCAAACCTTTGGTGACGGTACCGGTTACGATCACGTCAGGCATGATGCCGTTGGCCTGGATCGACTTTCCGCTCGGCGTGTAATAACGCGAAATCGTCAGCTTGATGCCGTCGCCGCGCGTCATCGGGAATATTTTCTGCACCGAGCCCTTGCCGAACGTGCGGCTACCCATCAGCAACGCACGCTTCTGGTCTTTCAACGCACCGGCCACCACTTCGGATGCGCTGGCACTGCCGACGTCGACCAGCACGATGATCGGCGCGCCATTCAAAATATCGCCAGGCGTTGCGCGCAGAATCAGGTTCGAATCGCTCATGCGGCCACGCGTGCTGACGATGATGCCCGAATCGAGGAAGGCGTCGGCAATCTGCAAGGCGGCATCCAGCAAACCGCCCGGGTTGCTTCGCAAATCGATCACCAGGCCGCGTAATTTCCCGATTTGCGATTTGCTCAATGCGTTCACTTCACGCACCAGGCTGCGGCCGGTATCTTCCTGGAAAGTGCTGATTCGCACATAACCGTAACCCGGCTCCAGCATGCGGGCTTTCACGCTATCGAGTTTGATCAGTTCACGATTAACCAAAATTTCTTTCGTGCCGGTTTCGCCGGCGCGCGCGATATTCAAACGCACCGTCGTCCCCGGCTTGCCGCGCAAGCCAAGACTCGCGTTATTGGCATTGCTGCCCTTCACCGGCTTGCCGTCAATCGCGGTGATGATATCGCCCGGACGCAAACCCGCTTTCGCGGCCGGCGAACCGTCGATCGGCGCAACAATCGCCAGACTTCTGTCTTTGCGCAATTCGACTTCAATGCCGATGCCCTGGTAAGTGCCGGAGGAAAATTCCAGCAACTCCTGCATTTCATCCTTGTCGAGATAGGCGCTGTGCGGATCGAGTTCCTGCAACAGGCCGCGCAATGACGCGTCGAATAAATCACCGTCCTTGATCGGCTCGACATAGGACTGCTCGACCAGACTGAGAACCTGCATGTAACGGCGAATTTCGTCGATCGGAATCGCGCTTGCCGCGGGTGCAGGTTTGGCGGCGGGGCTTCTCGCCACTTGAGCCAGGCTCGCGGAGCTTGATAAAAACAGTACAGCTAAAAGTAACGCACGCATTCTTGTTCCTAGGGTTTTAGCCAGACTCGCGGATCTTTCGGTTGGCCGTTCTGACGCAATTCAAAATACAGTGCCGGGCTCGCCTGGCCACCAGAGCGGCCCAGGGTAGCGATCGCATCATCGGTCTTGACCGCATCGCCGACGTTTTTCAGCAAGCTGTCGTTGAACGCATACAGGCTCATCCAGCCATTGCCGTGGTCGATGATCAGCAGCAGACCGTAGCCTTTCAGCCAATCCGCATAGGCTACACGCCCGGCCGCCACGGCGCGAACTTCCGAGCCGACCGTGCCGGCAATCAGCAAGCCATCGCTGCGATGGCCGTCGGGCATGCTGCCGCCAAAGCCTGCGAGAACACTGCCGTGAACCGGCAATCTCATCGGGCCCATCGGCACCATGGGCAAGGGTTTGTTCGGTGTTTTCCTGCCATTGCGCGGCGCTACCTGGACAGGTTTCTGCGCCATCAGCTTTTGCAGCTTGTCGAGCAGCGCATTCAGGTTTTTCTCGTCGCGCCCGAGGGCATTCAAACGCGTTTTCTTGTCGCGGTACTGGGCATCAACCTGCGCCAAAGCGAGATCGCGCTGTTTGCGTTGCTCGTTCAACGCAGCGAGATTTTGTTCCTGCGTTTGTTTCGCCTGCTGAAACTGCAATTGCTGCAGCTTCACTTTTTCCGCCATCTGCGACAATTCCTGCAATTGCCGGGTGATCGAATCCAGCTGGGCCTTCTGGTCGAACTGGAAATAATGGTGATAGGCCAACGCGCGCGATGAATCGCTGATTTTATCCTGCGACAACACCAGCTCCAGCGTCGGCGTTTTTCCAAGCGCATA
>CAZPCE010000156.1:0-6928 GCA_964584915.1 uncultured Arenimonas sp.
TCCTGGTGCGTGGCGTCTGGAAACGTATTTCCGGAAACGAAGTGACCTGGGAACAAGCGTCTTCGAGCGACGAGGGCAAAACCTGGGATGACAATTGGTTCATGCGCTTCGAACGCATCAATCAAGACGCAGGGCCGAAAAAATAATGGAATTGTCGCAAACCAGCCATCTCTGGCTTTTCTTCATATTGGTATTTGGCGTGATCGTGATGCCGGGCATGGACATGGCTTATGTGATGGCCAGCAGCCTGGTGGGAGGTCGCAAAGCAGGATTCTTTGCGGTCGCCGGCATCGTGGCGGGTGGAATGCTTCATGTGGCGATGGGTGTGCTGGGTGTAGGCGTGTTGCTCAAGACGTTTCCACAGGCATTCAATGCCATGTTGCTGGCCGGTTCGGCCTACATCGCCTGGATTGGCTGGTCATTATTCCGAGGTGCCACGGCACTGGATGAAATTTCCGAAACCACAGCCAGAACTTCAAAGGCTACCTTTGCGCGCGCCTTCGTGACATGTCTGTTAAATCCGAAAGCCTATGTCTTCATGCTCGCGATATTCCCGCAATTTATTCGCAAGGAATATGGTCCGATCGCGATGCAGGCGATCGCACTTGGGGGGATTATTTCGGTCACGCAGATTTTTGTTTACGGCTCGATCGTGTCCGGAGCCGCCGGCATTCGTGCATGGCTGAGCAGCAACAAAACCGGACAGGTGAGACTGGGTCGAACGATTGGCGTAGTCCTGATTGCCGCCGCGATCTGGACCGGATGGCAGGGTTGGCAATTGGCGTGAACGCTATTTCAGCGCCACTACAATATCGCTCAACTTCAACTTGCTTTCCTCAAGTTCGCCTTTTGCCGACGAGTCCTGCGTAACCGCGGCGCCGACCCACGAATAGTATTCTTCTTGCTGCTTGAATACCGAGCGCAGTATTTGAGTGAAGGAGGCATGGCCCGTCGGCGAGTACATGCCGACCAACCCGTAATAGGGACCGCGCTTTTCTTTTTCGATGGCGAGCAGGGCGGGTAGGCCTTCGGCGCACGGGCTGACCCCGGCAGGCAAAACCGCACGCAGGCAATCGGTGATATGGGTATCCGGAGCGGTTTTGACAGTAAACCTCGTCATCATGTGGCGCAGACGATCAAGATCCAGCACGCTGGGGCCGTGGCGGGACACATCGCCCACTTTTGCGATGCCGGCGCCAAAGCCTTCGGCCGATAGCCTGTGTTCCGAAAGTATCTTGGGATCGTTCAGGAAATTTCCGAGCATGCGTTTATCGGACTCGGTATCTTTTTCTTTCGGATAAGTGCCGGAAAGCTTGTAGGAATTGAACTTACCTTGAGTCCATTCGAGCAAAACTTCCGGACATTTCCCGACGAACGCGGCGGATCCGATATCGAGGTAAAAGCTCCGGCTAAGCGGGTTGTGAGATGGCTGGCAATGGAAAGTACCCAGCAAATCCACGGCCGGCAATGGCACACGCCGTGCGACGGTCATTCTGCGTGCTTCGGCTTTGCCTACCCAATCCAGTGCCAGCTCGACTTGCGCCAGATAATCGGCATCGGCAGATTTATCCAGCGTGGCGGCAAGCTCGGTTTTCATATGTTCGCAGGCGCAGGGTTTTATTTTCCTGATCGCCTGGTCGAGTTCGAAGTCGTCACCATGCAAAAGTTGCCATTTGCTTGCGCTGAATTTGACTGCGAGGTCTGCGGTGCCCAACCAGAAACCGGGGAAGTTTCCGCAGTCGCCCTTGCTTGCAATCAAACCCAGGCCATATCCAAGAAAACCGAATATAAAGCGGTTTTTATTTTGTTCGAAGATGTCGTTCACCTGATGCCAGGGGTCCAGCGATTTTCTGATGTCGCCGTTGGCCTGCAGCTTCGGTTTGGCGATCTTGCCCCGGCACACCTGGACTTCGGTTTCGTTGCCGTAGGCGAAGTAATTGCTTGATTGCCCCTGACCAAGCAGGCCGCGCAGGAAGCGGCTTGCATTGCAACGCGCATCGCCCTGTCTGCACGCAAGATGCACCGGGAAAATGGATGTGGTGATGGCGAAATCAAGCATGGGCAACCTCTCGACCAAAGGCACGTTGATAATCGAAAGCGATGGGTTCGCAGGCCCCGGCGCAGATGGCTTCAAGTCTTTCCGCTGCGACTGGATGCGAGAATTGCGCATTGCGCATCAGGACTCTCTGCTTGAGTTGCGCCACCACCAGCTCGGACATGGTGTGCCAGTCTTCATCGCTGAGCGATTCGCTCGACACCGCGATATCGGCGATGCCCCTGAGCATATGGCTGAACTCGTCTTCATAAACGGTGGTGCAGGCGATTGCGATCTGGCTGTCGATGCCGCCGCGATTCCCGAGCTTCATTCCTTCCGAAAATAATGTGCAGTAACCGCCTTCGGTAAAACGCTGCGCCCGAAGCCCGAGGTCGCCGTAGTCATTGCGGTGTTGCGCACGCAGGGACATCAACAGATCGTTTTCCTGCCATGCACCGGCTTCACGAAGCCGCGCCGGGTTTGGCAATGCCATGTCGGGCGAAGTATTGAGCAATTCGAACACTTCCATGAAGGCGCTGTAGTGGACGAATTCTTCCTGCATGACTTTAATTTCATCGAGGATGTCGTTGCGTTCGACTTTTGTTTCCAGACCTTCGAAGTTTTCCTGTATCCATTTGTAGCTCGAGTAAACGCCGTCGATCAGCTCCTTGTACATTTGCCGCTGAAGCCAGATGCGATCGGTGTCGACGGTGCGCATCGGCGAATCCCAGTAGCTGTGAAATATTTCGGCCTCGGCTGCCCAGAGACGTGAGCAACGGTCGATCATTTTTTTCATGTTGGGATTGATGTTCATTTTCTTTCTCTGGGCTTGTATTGGAATTCTTGTTAGACGCGTTCTGCCGCAATCATGTAAAAGCCGGCGGCATTGGGTACCGATGGTCCGGTTACGCCTTCGGTGCCTTGGGTTGATTGGCGTTCGAAACCGGCAAGCCTGAAGCCTGCGGTTTCAAACATGTTTTGCAATTGTTCGGCCGACCGAACGGGAAAGTTGCGGAAGCGTTCGGCAAACTTTTTCGCCATGCCGACAATATCGAATTCGGAAAGGTCCGCGAAATCCGATTGCCGGACGAGATCTTTTGCACGCGCTACGAAAGCGTTTATTTCAAGGTCATTGAATCGAACGACATCATCGGCGTAGTTTTCGCGGATTCGCTGAACGGTGATCAATCGCCCGCCCGGGCGCAATGACAGGGCCCATTGCGCTAGCAAACACTGGCGTGCGGCATCGTCGAAATAGCCCATGAACGAATGGGTAAAGATGGCATCAAACGTCGCTTCCGGAAGACCTTCGAGTACGTCTTGCCTCAGTGTCGTGATTTGAAGCCCGGCTTTGTCCGCGTACTGTTCGCAGACTTTCAAGGGGGTTTCGCAAATATCGATCACGGTCAGCTTGATTTCGGCTTTCCGGTGCGCCAATGCTTCGTGAATGGTTTTCACCAAGCCCGAATCGGCGGATCCCGACACCAGGATGTTTTTGAACGACGAATCGCCGGCGATTTTTTTTAGCTGCGTATCAAAATGGGAAGCATGAACGTCGGAAGTGGAGACGAGATCCAGCAAGCGCAGGAATTGCCAAGACCCATGGTACCAGGCGCAGCTTTCATGGTTGGAATCTTGCTGGCAATGCGCATGCGAATAGGCATGCGCGAACCTGGCAGCAGTTAGCCGTTCAGTATCTATTTTAAGTGATGCGTTTGCGGCCATTAAAAAATCCCGTTATCCATCAATAGCAAAACGTAGTGCAGGCGGTTAAGCGGTCAACATCAGCGATGAAAACGGCGACTTAGCCATGAACGCCACGCCCGCTTGCGTGGCAGACGAGGGCGTTCGAGCACTGGTTGCGGTAGTTCAAAATGGAAGCGACCCTTGCTTGTCATCGGGCAGTCAATTTGCACGATGGCTTCAATCACGGACTGGCGAACAAGGTTTCTGCGCTCATCGCGTTCATCGATGTGCTTGTCGCTAAAGTCCGGAAACGTCGCGTTGCTGTTAATTTCGTAGGTCTGGAGGCTGCCGTTCACCAGGCCATAATCAATACGGCCGAAGTCGATGCCGGCAATCGAAAATATTTTTTGCAATTCGGGTGCATGGGGGTTGTCGCGGGCGTATGTCAGTTCTTCGGCGGCAAACGCATCGTCACTTTTCAGGCCGGATCTTTTCACGTTCCAGCCTTCGCTACGCAGAATATGTTGCGGAATGATTTTTCCGCCGATATTGAAAGCTCCGTATTTTCGGTAAAAACCGTCGCAATCGAGTTCGGCGCAGAACTCCACAATGATCCGTCGTTTCGGAGTTTTTCCTTTGTCATGGAGCTGCTGCATCGCGAGGTCGAAATCGGCTTCGTTCTGGATGATGGGCGAGTCGGGGCCCTGGCAATCGTCTTCAAGCCGGATGAATACCGGATAGCGCTCCGGGCGCTCGCTGGCATCGTAGCGCGAGACATTGAACTGGTTTAGTCCTTCCGAATGCAGCCGTTTCAATAATGAATAACGTTCCAGCACCTTGTTCGGATAATTGTAGATGCGTGCATCGGGTGCAACGGAACTCAGTGCCGACGCAATGCAAAAAGCCGATTCCAGTTCGTAACTCGATAAGCGGTCGAAATCGGTAAAGACATAATGGCCAACAGGGCCGGAGCCTTCATAAAACAGTTTTTCGTAGCTGATGCTTTTTACCCGGTGGCGGTGCAGCCCCAGGCCCGCGAGCAGCCCTTTGACAGGTTGTGTGTAATCTTCCCTGGACACGTAATACAGCATTCCTTGCGCTCTCCTGTTGGCCATCGTGACTTTCGCGCATCAACCGGGCTGCCATGAAAACAATTTGTCAGCGAAAAATAATTCCTGCCATCCGCGGGTTTATTTTTTCATCTGAAGCAAAACGTCTGGATATCGGGTCGGTTGACAATGTTGGCGTGAATTTTTTTTCTCATTGGTCTAAACGAGAAAAAGAGGCCGCAAGGGCCTCTTTGACTAAACCGAATCTGTGCGATCTGTTTGGAAGCCAGTCACGGTCACGCTGCAAGTGAGTGAAAAACTGGGATTGCCGCCGGCTTGCAAAGTTGGGATTACATAGCCGGGTGGTGGCAGCGTTGCCGGTACGAGGACTATCGGGCCTGCATTGGCAATGGGGCCGAGATGGTGCCGGACGAGCCGGCGATGCCATCGAGGGCGTAATAGCTTGCTTTGCCTGCTATCGGCGGGTCGGAATCGCGCCTGATGTGCCGGCAGTCACCGATACCGCCTGCGCCATCTGTTGAAAGGATGTCGGTATGGCGCTGAAGGTATCGGTGAATGTTACGGCACGGAACATAATCATGCCGCCGCCTGCACCGTCGGAGCCCTGCGGATCAGTTGAGCCATCGCCGCCGCCGTTGGCGGGTACGCCGCACCATATCGCCACCCGGGTAGGCATCCCTAGCGGCAACTGCCTATGGTCCGGTCGCAACGCTATTGGTACGTGCGGGTGTGCCGCCGGAAATGCCTTCGCCTTGCATGCCGCCGGAGCCAGGGTGTGGGTGCTGCGATAGCCGAATATTGGGGGCGGTCACTGCGGCAATACTCCTGACGCCACCGGCCCGGAACCCGATACCGTTGGTGCTGATATTTCCCATTGTGAGCAATCCCGGCGCATCGATTGCCACCACGCCATGGGAGCCGTCGTTACAGAATGCGGCCATAGGTCTGGCACCGCCAGGGTGTTGCGGCGGAACCCTAGTGACCTGAAAGCGCCGGTTGGCAACGCTCACATGGCTATTTTGCAGTGCCGATGCCAAGGGTGCCGCTCCGCTCTGGTGACTGCCTTTGCGGGCGCATCATTGCCTGGAATGGTACATGTTTGCGCGGAGACGGTAGCGACAGCCAAGCTAAGTGCGAGTAACGATAAAACCTTGAACAGGAAGTTATGACCAAGGTTTTCGGAAAAATGCATAAGGCAAGTGCTTTGATGGAGTCGAAGTGTGCCTGAATTCAAATAAGCCTTATTTCAAGCCTTCTCCGATGGTAAGGTTGCTTGCAGTGACAGGGTCGCGCCAAACTTTTTCCTTACATTTAAACGTACGCAAAATCCCATTTGATTTGCAGTGCTTGCTGTCTGTTTATGCGGGAAAAGTATTTTCTAAACAAATTAAGTTGACGAATAATTGCTTGGCCTTCATAATTCCGCTTCTGCGCCCGTAGCTCAGTTGGATAGAGCACCAGGCTACGAACTTGGGGGTCGGAGGTTCGAATCCTTCCGGGCGCGCCAAATCAGCAAGAAGTAAACTGCTTGGCAGCTAGCTTCAAACTGATGTCATACTTAAGTGCAGTTCAACAGGTTTTATCGGGGTATAGCGCAGTCTGGTAGCGCGCCTGCTTTGGGAGCAGGATGTCGGGAGTTCGAATCTCTCTACCCCGACCAACCGTCGAATCACGGTTGTTGTGATTCATGCGAGAATCAGGATTGAGCGCCCGTAGCTCAACCGGATAGAGCACCGGCCTTCTAAGCCGGCGGTTACAGGTTCGATTCCTGTCGGGCGCGCCACTCCGGTGGTATGATTTTTACCTGCGGTGGATGTAGCTCAGCTGGTTAGAGCATCGGATTGTGATTCCGAGGGTCGTGGGTTCGAGCCCCATCTTCCACCCCAATTTCCTCATTGTTCAGATTTGGCGCAAGTTTGCCAACCGCCACGTGGCCGGTTCAGTCGTCCCGTGTGATTATCGAAGCTGTATTCGAGCAGAAGCTCCCATTTGGCCCATTCCGGCTTATTTCTTGCGCTTTGACAGCTTCACGGCATGATGCAATTGCGGCATAATGCCCAGCTCAGCCGCTCATGCGGGTGGTTATGTGTGATCGGGCCGTTAGCTCAGTTGGTAGAGCAGTTGACTCTTAATCAAT